>JAQSDS010000258.1 GCA_029946045.1 Rhodoferax sp. | reverse complement strand
AAGCCACCCTGACGCTGCCGGGCATGGCGGCCATGGCGCTGGTGCTGGGTATGGCGATTGACTCCAACGTGCTGATCAATGAGCGCATTCGCGAAGAGTTGCGTGCGGGTGCATCGGCGCAGGCCGCCATTCATACCGGTTATGAGCGTGCCTGGGCGACCATTTTTGACTCCAATATCACCACCATGATTGCGGGTCTGGCCCTGCTGGTTTTTGGTTCGGGTCCGGTGCGCGGCTTTGCCGTGGTGCACGTGCTGGGTATCCTGACCAGCATGTTCTCTGGCGTGTTTTTCTCGCGCGGCCTGGTCAATTTTTGGTACGGACGCAAAAATCGTCTGAAAACAGTGTCAATTGGCACCATCTGGCGTCCCGATTCGGGTACCGTCGTGAAAGCGAGTGAATAAACCATGGAATTTTTTCGGATCAAGCGTGACATTCCGTTCATGCGCCATGCGCTGGTGTTCAACCTGGTTTCTGGCTTGACGTTTCTGGCGGCGGTTTTTTTCCTGTTTTCGCGTGGCTTGCATTTGTCGGTGGAATTCACCGGCGGCACCCTGCTGGAGGTCACCTATTCGCAACCGGCCGACCTGGGCGTGGTGCGCGATACCGTGGCCAAGCTCGGCTTTAACGATGTACAGGTGCAAAACTTTGGTACCGCGCGCGATGTGTTGATTCGCCTGCCTGCCCAGAAGGGTGTCAGCTCGGCCCAGCAAAGCACCCAGGTGATGACAGCCTTGAAAGAGCGCGATGCTTCTGCCACCATGCGTCGCACCGAATTTGTCGGGCCGCAGGTGGGTGATGAACTGGCGGCAGACGGACTCAAGGCGCTGGCCTTTGTGGTCGTTGGCATCATGATTTATCTGGCGGTGCGCTTCGAGTGGAAGTTTGCCGTGGCGGCCATCATCGCCAACATGCATGACGTGATCATCATCCTGGGCTTTTTTGCCTACTTCCAATGGGAATTTTCGCTGCCCGTTTTGGCGGCGGTGTTGGCGGTGCTGGGCTATTCGGTGAACGAGTCGGTGGTTATTTTTGACCGGATTCGTGAGAACTTTCGCCGCTATCGCAAGATGAGCACGGTGGAAATCATCAACAACGCCATCACCTCCACCATCAGCCGCACCATCATCACCCACGGCTCGACGCAGATGATGGTCTTGTCGATGTTGCTGTTTGGTGGCGCCACGCTGCACTACTTTGCGCTGGCGCTGACCATCGGCATTTTGTTCGGTATTTATTCCTCGGTTTTTGTCGCCGCCGCCGTCGCCATGTGGCTGGGCATTCAGCGTGAGGACCTGGTCAAAGGGGGCATGTCCAAAAAGGACATCGACCCCAATGACCCCAATGCGGGCGCCACGGTTTAGAATTTGCCGACATGACTCTACCGTTATCGGCCCAAGACAACGCCTCCTTGGCGGCGCGAGTTCGCCAGCGCCTGGTCGACGGTGCCGCGCAGGCGATGACGGTCTTGCAGACAGCGATTCGGGACCATTTGATCGCGCTGCTTGACGAAGTCACGCCGATGCGCGAGCAGCAATTGCGACGCGATACCTGGACCTTGTACGAACAGCAAAAGGAGCGCTGGCTGGCTGCCACATTGAAGGCATGGCAGGCCGGCCTGAATCCGGTGCTACAGCAGGCTGTCGCACAATCGCTTCCCAATAAGCTGGAATTGGTGAGTACCGAATCGGTTGAAAATCGGATGCTTGCCTCCCGAATGGCCTTGTCCCTGATGGAGGTAGCCGCCAGCGATGTCAATGACTTGCGCAAACGCCTGAGGCACCTGGAGCCAGCGCAAGAATTGTCCGCCCGGGACATCGTTCATCCTGAGGTATTGATGCAGGTCATGGTCGAACAATGGGTGGCTTGTGGCCTGTCGCTGGAGTCGTGGTCCTTGATCAACGACTTTGTTCAGCAGCATATCAACTCCCGATGGCGACAGATTTATGCAAGCAGCAACGCCGAGCTGGTAGCGCAAGGTGTGTTGCCGGTGATCGAGTTTGAGCCGCGTGTCAGGCAAAAACCCGTGACGGCTCCCAATGCTCCGCCGGTTTCACCGGAGCAAGCAGCTTATCCGGGCGACGGCTATCCGCCACAAAATTACATGCCGGGTCGTGAATCAGCGGGCGCGTCAACGGGCTGGCCATCGCATGCCGCAGGTTCGTTCCAGGGTTGGCCTGCGCAGGGTGTCGCTGGCGCGGCGATGCAGGCAGATGCCGGCTGGCCTGTGCAGGCAGGTGTTGGCGCCCCTGGCCAGCTTGATGCGCGTGAGGTGGGTGTGCTCAACAGGGTGGGTCGCATGATGACCGGTGTGCAAGCCGCGCAGAATTTCCCTGCGGTGTTCCAACATGCCCTTTCGCAAAGGCTGATGACAGCGCTGGCGCAGCGACCCTTGTCGGGCGATGCTTCGGCCGGGGTGGGCGATGGGCCGCCTTTGGTGGGAATGGTGCTGGTGGAGCGCTTGGCCGGTGAGTTGCAGCAGCAGTCAGCTGAACTCAAAAATCTGGCACAAAACGACAACGAAAAGGCCATCATTGAGCTGATTGCCCTGATGTTTCAGTCTATTTTGCAG
This sequence comes from Rhodoferax sp., assembly GCA_029946045.1. Taxonomy (GTDB): domain Bacteria; phylum Pseudomonadota; class Gammaproteobacteria; order Burkholderiales; family Burkholderiaceae_C; genus Rhodoferax. The sequence continues at coordinate 1,095 of JAQSDS010000258.1, read as the reverse complement.
GAAGACCGCATTCCGCCAGGCATCAGGGTTTGGTTTGCGCGCCTGCAAATGCCGGTTCTGAGTATCGCTTTGGCCGATCCGGAGTTCTTCAACCGCTTGGACCATCCAGCGCGTCAGTTGATTGATCACATGGGTTCCTGTGCGCTGGGTTTTGATGCCAGCGGCATCAGCAGTGAAGCGCTGGAGACCGAGATCAAGCGGGTGGTTCAGGTCGTCGAGCAGTATCCGGAGACGGGCGAACGTGTTTACCAGCGTGTTTACGATGAGTTCAAGGAATTCCTCAAGCGTTACCTGACCCAGAGAAGCTCAACCCAGAAGCTTGTGGGCGTGGCGCAGCAGGTGGAGCAAAAGGAAACCCTGGCGATCCAGTGCACCATTGAACTGCGCAATCAGCTCAAGGACATGCCCGTGCGCGATGAAATTCGGGATTATTTATACAAGGTCTGGTCCGAGGTCATCGCCGTGGCCAGCATGCGTCAAGGCGCGCAGCATGCCCAAACCTTGCTCCTCAAGAAAACGGCTGCCAATCTGATCTGGGCAGCGAGCGCCAAGCCGAACCGGGCTGATCGCGCGCAGGTCATTGCCGACATGCCCGACCTGTTGAAGTCTTTGCGCACGGGGATGACCCTGCTTGGCTTGGGGCCAGAAGTGCAGGAGGAGCATCTCAAGGTCATCAGTGACATTTTGGCTGATGCCTTCATGTCCAAGACGCAGGCCATCGACATGGATCAAATTCAGGCGCTGGCCGAAAGACTGGCCAACCTGGAGGACTATTTCACCGACGATGGCGCAGAGGAATTACCGCTCGACACCCAGAGCATCGAAGACTTGCTGGGCATTGATGCCACGGACCTCGAGGTGGTGAACAGCGGTGGCCTGGAGCCCAGTCCGGTGATGATGGCATGGGCACACAACCTGAGCCTGGGCGTCTGGTTCACGCTGGATTATCTTGAGCAGCCGGTTCAGGTGCAGTATGTGTGGCGCAGTCCGATCGGACATTTGCACTTGTTTGCATCGGTGGTTGGGCACAGTTACCTGATCCAGTCGGTGCGACTGGCAGCCTATCTGGAGGCGGGTTTGCTGGCGCCGCAAGAG
>JAQSDS010000257.1 GCA_029946045.1 Rhodoferax sp. | reverse complement strand
CAAAATAACGGCTACCACCCTGGCCCCATACCATGGGGCGCAGCGCCAGCCACTGCACCGGGTACAGTGCCGTAGCGATCACGCTGCGCAACGGCTCGATCACCCGGAAACGCACATCGGCCACCATCAACAGCAGCGCCAGTGCGCTGAAAAATACGAGCTTGGACAGTGCCGACGGACCCTGCCTGAAAAATGGCGGTGGCGTGCCGTCCAGCGTACCGAGTGGCATCGCCGTCTGGCCCGCTTATTCGCTGGTAAAAATGGAGCCCAGACGTTCCATCTGCTCCAGCGCCATGCCGCAACCACGCACCACGCAGGTCAACGGATCTTCGGCCACCAACACCGGCAGGCCGGTTTCTTCGGCCAGCAGGCGGTCCAGATCACGCAGCAAGGCACCACCGCCGGTCAGCATCATGCCGCGATCGGCAATGTCGGCGCCCAATTCGGGCGGGGTTTGTTCCAGCGCATTTTTGACCGCCGAGACGATGTTGTTGATCGGGTCGGTCAGGGCTTCCAGAATCTCGTTGCTGGAGATGGTGAAGCTGCGCGGCACGCCTTCAGACAGGTTGCGACCCCGCACTTCCATCTCACGGACTTCGCTGCCTGGAAAAGCCGAGCCAATGTTCTTTTTGATGGCTTCGGCGGTGGGCTCGCCAATCAGCATGCCGTAGTTGCGGCGGATGTAGTTGATGATGGCCTCGTCGAAACGGTCACCACCGACACGCACGCTGCCCTTGTAGACCATGCCACCCAGAGAAATAACACCGACCTCAGTGGTGCCGCCGCCAATGTCAACCACCATCGAGCCACTGGCTTCTGACACTGGCAAACCGGCACCAATGGCAGCAGCCATGGGTTCCTCGATCAGGTAGACGTCGCTGGCACCGGCGCCGAGCGCACTTTCGCGAATGGCGCGGCGCTCCACCTGGGTCGAGCCACAGGGCACACAGATGATGATGCGCGGACTGGGGCGAAAGATCGAGCGCGGATGCACCATCTTGATGAACTGCTTGAGCATTTGCTCGGTCACCGTGAAGTCGGCAATCACGCCGTCTTTCATGGGGCGAATGGCTTCGATGTTGCCGGGCACCTTGCCCAGCATGGCCTTGGCTTCCTTGCCGACCGCTTGAATGGTTTTTTTGCCTTGCGGGCCGCCTTCGTGGCGGATGGCGACGACCGACGGTTCATCGAGCACAATGCCCTTGTCGCGCACGTAGATCAGGGTGTTGGCGGTGCCAAGGTCGATGGCGAGGTCCGTCGAAAAATACTGACGAAATGTTCCAAACATGGATAAGTCCTTTGGGGCGCATGGAGCGCTTCGGCTCGCATGTCACCAGGTAACGGGTTCAAAATGGGTGTTTTTTGGGCTAAAGGCCGCGCTGGGGCGCATGGCTGCTCAAGGGATGGATAATAACCTATTGCCTGTGCATAACCCTGCAAAAGGCGTTGTGATGGCTTTCCTTTACACCCTGTTTCGATTGAACACCCATGTCACTTTCCACAGCTGATATTGACCGTTTGGCCCATTTGGCCCGCCTCGGTCTGGCGCCGGACGAACGCACCCGACTGCGCACCCAACTCAATGATTTTTTTGGCATTGTGGAAAAAATGCGCGCCGTAGACACCACCGGCATCGTCCCGCTGGCGCATCCGGTGGAGATCATGGGCGATGTGGCGCTGCGCCTGCGCGATGACATCGCCAGCGAGCCCAACCAGCGCGAGGCCAACCAGCGCAATGCGCCCGCGCTTGAAGCCGGCCTGTTTCTGGTGCCCCGGGTGATTGAATAATCCTAAAAGAACAGCTTCCCATGACGCAAATTTCCTCTGATCTGCATGATCTGACGGTGGCCCAACTGGCCACCCAACTGCGCGAGCGCAAGGTTTCGGCGCACGAGGCCGCCCAGCATTTTTTAAGCCGCGCGGCAACCCACGCCGAACTCGGCGCCTTTCTGGATGTGCAAGCCGAGATCACCCTGGCACAAGCCCGTGCCGCCGACGAGCGCTTGGCCGCCGGCAACGCCGGGCCTTTGAGTGGCGTGCCGCTGGCACATAAGGACATCTTTGTGACGCGTGATTTCGCCACCACAGCGGGCTCCAGAATGCTCAAGGGCTACCACTCCCCCTTTGATGCCACCGTGGTGGCTAGGCTGGGTGCGGGTGTGCCTGGCGCCGGCCCGGGAGCGGGTATGGTGACCCTGGGCAAGCTCAACTGCGACGAATTCGCCATGGGTTCAGCCAATGAAAACTCGGCCTACGGCCCGGTCAAAAACCCGTGGGACCTGTCCTGCACCCCCGGCGGCTCCTCGGGCGGTAGCGCCGCCGCCGTGGCAGCGCGCCTGACACCGGCCGCCACTGGCACCGACACCGGCGGCTCGATCCGCCAACCCGCCTCGTTCTGTGGCGTCACCGGAATCAAACCCACCTATGGCCGGGCCTCGCGTTATGGCATGGTGGCCTTTGCCTCCAGCCTCGACCAGGCCGGACCCATGGCGCGCAGCGCCGAAGACTGCGCCCTGCTGCTCAGCGCCATGTGCGGCCCCGACCCCGACCGCGACGCCACGTCGCTCGACGTGCCCGCTGAAGACTTCAGCCGTAACCTCCATGCCGACCTGGCCGGGCTGCGCATCGGCATTCCGGCCGAGTTTTTTGGCGAAGGTCTGGCGCCTGATGTGCGCGCTGCAGTCGATGCGGCCCTACAGGAACTGGAAAAACTCGGCGCCAAGCTGGTGCCCATTTCTCTGCCGCGCACCGAGTTGTCGATTCCGGTGTACTACATCATTGCGCCGGCCGAAGCGTCGAGCAACCTGAGCCGCTTTGACGGTGTCAAGTTCGGCTTTCGGGCCAAGCAGTACACCGACCTCAACGACATGTACCTGCAAACCCGCGACCAGGGTTTTGGCAACGAGGTCAAGCGCCGCATCATGATTGGCACCTATGTGCTGAGCCACGGCTATTACGACGCCTACTACCTGCAGGCACAAAAGATCCGGCGCATGATTGCCGACGATTTCCAACAGGCGTTCCAGCTGTGTGACGTCATTGCCGGCCCGGTGGCGCCCACCGTGGCCTGGAAGCTCGGTGGCCACAGCGACCCACTCACTGACTATCTGGCCGACATCTTTACCCTGCCGGCTTCGCTGGCGGGTTTGCCCGGCATGAGCCTGCCGGTGGGTTTTGGCGCCGGCCGTCTGCCGGTTGGCATGCAGCTGATCGGCAACTACCTGACCGAGTCGCGCCTGTTGAACGTGGCGCACCGCTTCCAGCAAGCCACCGACTGGCATACGGCCAAGCCACTAGGAATTTGAAGATGAACACTACTTTCCAGGATGACAAACCCGTCACCGCATCTCTCCTGGTCATGGGTTACGAGGTCGTGATCGGCTTCGAAACCCACGCCCAGCTTTCCACCCAGTCCAAAATTTTCAGCCGCGCGCCCACGGCTTTCGGTGCCGAACCCAACACCCAGGCTTGCGCCGTGGACCTGGCCCTGCCCGGCACGCTACCAGTGATGAACAAGGGTGCCGTGGAACGCGCCATCGAGTTCGGCCTGGCCGTGGGCTCGCACATTGCTGAACGCAGCATTTTTGCGCGCAAAAACTACTTCTACCCCGACCTGCCCAAGGGCTACCAGATCAGCCAGTTCGAGATTCCGGTGGTGCAAGGCGGCGCCG
>JAQSDS010000256.1 GCA_029946045.1 Rhodoferax sp. | reverse complement strand
CACGACCTTGCTGGCGCAGGTGGACTCATCCGTGGGTGGGAAAACCGCCATCAACCACCCGCTGGGAAAGAACATGATTGGCGCCTTTTACCAGCCGCTCAAGGTGGTGTGCGACCTGGACACGCTCAAGACCTTGCCCGCGCGCGAGTTGAGCGCCGGCCTGGCCGAAGTCATCAAATATGGTCCGATTGCCGACATGGATTTTCTGGCCTGGTTGGAAGCGAATATGGAGGCCTTGCTGGCTCGTGACCCGGCCGCGCTGGCACATGTGGTCAAGCGCAGTTGCGAGATCAAAGCGGACGTGGTCGGGCAGGATGAACGCGAGTCGGGCTTGCGTGCCATTCTTAATTTTGGCCACACCTTTGGCCATGCCATTGAAGCGGGCCTGGGTTATGGCGAGTGGCTGCATGGCGAGGCCGTCGGCTGCGGCATGGTCATGGCAGCGCATTTGTCGCAGCGCCTGGGTCTGGTGGATGCGTTTTTTGTCAACCGATTGGTGCACCTGATCCAAAAGGCCGGCCTGCCAGTGAGAGCCCCGCAACTTTCAAAAACTGACAACGCCGGGCGTTATCTGGAGCTGATGCGGCTGGACAAAAAGAGCGAAGCCGGGGAAATCAAGTTTGTCGTCATTGAGCAACCAGGCCGTGCCGCCGTGCGCAGCGCCCCCGACGAGGAGGTGCGCAAAGTGATTGACGCCTGTTGCGCCGGCTAATGTCCGTCACATGACCCTGGCTCTCTACGCCTGTGATCCGGCCAAGTCGCGCGGGCGACGTTACCCACAGGCTCCGGCACCCACCCGCACCGACTACCAGCGTGACCGCGACCGCATTGTGCACAGCACCGCGTTCAGGCGGCTCGTTTATAAAACCCAGGTTTTTCTAAATCACGAGGGCGACCTGTTTCGCACCCGGCTGACGCATTCGCTCGAAGTCGCGCAACTGGGGCGTTCCATCGCACGTTCCTTGCAGCTTAATGAAGACCTGGTCGAAGCTATTGCGCTGGCGCATGACTTGGGTCACACGCCGTTTGGCCATGCTGGCCAGGACGCGCTCAATGCCTGCATGGCTGACTTTGGCGGTTTCGAGCACAACCTGCAGAGCCTGCGCGTGGTTGACCATCTGGAGGAGCGTTACCCCGAATTTGATGGCTTGAACCTGACGTTCGAGACACGTGAGGGCATCCTCAAACACTGCTCGCGTCACCACGCCGAGCAACTTGAACGCGCCGAGCCGGGTGGCGTTGGCCGGCGTTTTTTGGCACGCAGCCAGCCCAGCCTGGAGGCTCAGTTGTGCAATCTGGCCGATGAAATTGCCTACAACGCGCACGACATTGACGACGGCGTGCGTTCCGGATTGATCACGCTGGCGCAGCTGCAGCAAGTCCCGCTGTTTGATAATTTCAGGCTCCAAACGCTGACGGCGTTTCCGCAGTTGCAGGACAAGGGGCAGGGGCGACGCCTGCTTTACGAATCGATTCGTCGCATGTTGAGCGCCCAGGTCTATGACGTGATCAGCGCCACCCAGGGCGCACTGCAAGCGGCGGCGCCGGGAACGGTCGATGCGGTGCGCCAGTCCCCGCCCTTGATTCGGTTCAGTACCAGTATGCGGGAGCAATCGCAAGTACTGAAGAGCTTTTTGCTGGAAAAGCTGTACCGTCACCCACGGGTGCTGGACACCACGGGTCAGGCGCAGCAGGTGGTCCGCGATTTGTTCGCGCGTTATCTGGCGCAGCCACAAGACATGCCCGAGAGTCACAGCCGCCGGCTACAAGCGGCACTGGCGCATGAGCCCTTGCCCGAGCGTGCCTTGCCACGCATTGTTGCGGATTACATTGCCGGCATGACCGACCGCTTTGCGCTGCGCGAACACCAGCGGCTGACCGGTCAGCGCCTGCTACTTGAACCTTTTTGAGTGTTTCTTGTTTGGCTTGAAAGATACCTATGACCCACCGTGACCTCGTGATTGCAGATACCCAGGCCTGGCTGGAGCGCGCCGTGATTGGCTTGAACCTCTGTCCGTTTGCCAAAAGTGTGCACGTCAAGGGCCAGGTGCATTACGCAGTGAGTCGGGCTACCACGACCCCTGACCTGCTTGATGATCTGGTGTCCGAGTTGAAAGACCTTGTCGCCGTCGATGCAAAAGTGCGGGATACGACACTATTGATCGCGCCGGACTGCCTGCATGACTTTCTGGATTTCAACGACTTTTTGGCCCAAGCCGATCGCGTGCTGGCGAAGTTGGACCTTGAAGGGGTGTTGCAAATCGCCTCGCTGCACCCGGCCTACCAATTCGCCGGAACGCGGGCGGATGACATCACCAATTTCACCAACCGCTCGCCGTACCCGACGCTGCACCTGCTGCGCGAAGACAGCATTGACCGCGCTGTTGCAGCCTTTCCCGACCCCGAGTCGATTTTTGAGGTGAATATGCAAACCATGGAACGACTTGGGGCCGATGGATGGGCCGCGCTCGAGGTCGGTGCTACTGCGCTGGGCGATGCGATCGTGGCATCATCGGCTCATGACACAACGAAAAACTGAAAAATTCCAGCGCCATGGGGCTGTGGCACCTGTGCCGCCGACTTTGCCCGACGAAGTCCGCCCCGGACAATCCATTGACTTGCTCAAGGAGTTGCACATCCTCACGCGTGATGGCAAGCTCAATCAGGATTCCCGGCGCAAGCTGAAGCAGGTTTATCACCTCTATCAGTTCATCGAAAAACTGCTGCTGGAGTTGCCTGACAAGCCGGGCAGTACAGCAGGCGTCACCCTGGCCGATCACGGTGCCGGCAAGTCTTATCTCGGGTTTATCCTGTATGACCTGTTTTTCAAGGGTCTTGCCAACGGGCATATTTACGGCATCGAGACCCGACCAGAGTTGGTGCAGAAGTCCCAGCAATTGGCGCGCCGATTGGCTTTTGAGCGCATGTCGTTTCTGAACCTGACGGTGGCCGAGTCGGCCCAGTCAGACCAGTTGCCCGCGCGCATGGACATGGTCACTGCCCTGCATGCTTGCGACACCGCCACCGACGATGCGATTGCCTTTGGTTTGCAAAAACAGGCGCGTTTCATGGTGCTGGTGCCGTGCTGCCAGGCCGAGGTAGCGCGGGTGCTGAGCCAGCACAAGGCGCTGTCGCTGTCACGCACACCTCTTTCGGAGTTGTGGCGCCACCCTTTGCACACGCGTGAGATGGGCAGCCAGATCACCAATGTGCTGCGCTGTCTGTACCTGGAGGCTTGCGGCTACCAGGTCACGGTCACTGAACTCGTGGGCTGGGAGCACAGCATGAAAAACGAGCTCATCATCGCCCGCCACACTGGGCACAAAAAGACGGCTTCAGCGCAGCGTTTGCGCGCCTTGCTTGACGAGTTTGGTTTGACTGACCTGCTTCACACACGCTTTACAGGCTTGCCTGACAATGCCGGACATGCGCTAAATCAGCAGTCTGACCCCGTTGCTGAGGCATGATGACAAACTTAACCAAGGAGTTTTCCATGAAACGTTTATTGCAAAACGTCGTTTTGGCCGTGTCAGCCAGCTTGTTGGTGGCCTGTGCCAGCAGCAGCCCCGATGTCATCCAGCGTGGCGATGCCCAGCGCCTGTCCAAGGTTGAAGACGGTGTGGTGCTGTCGGTCCGCAACGTGGTGGTCGATGGCAGCCAAAGCGGTATTGGTGCGACTG
>JAQSDS010000255.1 GCA_029946045.1 Rhodoferax sp. | reverse complement strand
TCGCGGGCGTCGGCATTGCCATGCTGATTTTTCTGCTGGTGCACATTCTCAGAAAAACAAATTCCCGTGTTGCCATTTGGTATGGCACAGCGATCAGCATCACACTGGTTGCCAGTCTCTACGAAGTCCTGGCTGCGGCCTTAGGTATCAAGGGATTGATCGGGTCAGTCAACAGTGTCACCGCAGCACTGGCATCGAGCTTGCTGACAGCGCTGGCGATTGCGGAACACATGCGGCAGGAGCATGAACAACGTCTGGAAGTACAGGCCGAACTGGAGCACACCTTCGAGGCCATGCCGATCGGCCTGTTTACCCTTGACCTGCACGGACGTTTATTGAGCGCCAACCCGGCCCTGATCGACATGCTGGGTCCCAATGTGCAGAAGAATGACGGGCGTGGCTGGCAACAGTATGTTGCCGACGGGGCCTGGCCCCTGCTGCATCAGATGGTCTTCAGCAAAGACCAGAACGAAATGGAAGTCGATGGTCGCGCACGTTCTGGTCCGGCAGGCCACAAGCGTTTTTTGGTCAAGGCTGCTTTGGCGCGCGACCGCATTGAGGGCTCGCTTCAGGACATCACCGAAAAATCCCAGGCAACTGCCGACCTGTATTTTCTGGCCAACCATGACTCCCTGACCAAGGTACTGAACCGGCGCGGCATCGAAACCGCGCTCAACAAAGCCATCGGAAAATTGTCTGATGACAAAGCACTGGCGGTGGCCTATCTTGACCTCGACCGTTTCAAACTCATCAATGACCTGTTTGGCCATGGTGCAGGCAACGAGGTGTTGCAACAGGTGTGCGCGCGGGTGTCCGCGATGCTTTCGCGCGACTTTCAGTTTGGCCGTGTAGGCGGCGATGAATTCGTCATCGTATTTCCCGCCACACCCATCACCATGGCCACGGTGCTGTGCCGGGGCCTGATCGACACCATTGGCAACACGCCTTTCCGGGTGGGTGACAACGCCTTCAGTGTGCGCTGCTCCATCGGTTTGATCGAAGTCCGCCCCGGCATGCAATTCAACGATGCCATGTCCACCGCCGACCGTGCCTGCCGCGAAGCCAAGACCAGCCATGCCGCAGGTCTGGTGGTGTACGAGAAACATGCGGCAGCCTTTGCCCAGCACGAGGCCGAGCTGAAGTTGATTGCCCTGCTCGCCACCCCTTCTGCCACCGACGGTCTGTACCTCGAAATGCAACCGATCATGTCGCTGATGGCACCGCATGAATCACTCAATTTTGAAGTTCTGCTGCGCATGCGTGACCCGCAAGGTCAACAGGTGAACACAGAACACCTGATCCGCGCCGGGGAAGCCAGTGGTCGCATGGGTATGATTGACCGCTGGGTCCTGACCTCCACCCTGGCCTGGCTCAACGCCCATCTCGAGCAGATCAAACACACCAAATTTGTGTGCATGAATTTGAGCGGAGCCTCCCTCAATGACGAAGAATTTCTCGGTGAAATCTATGTCATGTTGGAACAAAACATCCACCTGATGCGTTATTTGTGCCTTGAGATCACCGAAAGTGTGGCCTTGCACGACCTCGACAATACCCGCAAATTTGTCAACAAGGTGCGCGGTTATGGCGCCAAGGTGGCGCTGGACGATTTCGGCGCGGGGTACACCTCCTTTTCTTATTTGAAGGAGTTCAAGGCCGATCTGCTGAAAATCGACGGTAGCTTCATCGTTGACATGAACCAGCACCCAGCAAATATCGCCATCGTTGAAGCCATCGTCAGCCTGGCCAATAACCTGGGCATGAAAGTGATCGCCGAGTGGGCCGAGGACTTCGCCACGGTGCAAACGCTGACCGAAATCGGTGTTGACTATGTGCAGGGATTTGCCGTGGCACGGCCACAACACCCGGACAAACTGCTTTCAGTCGAATCCTCGGCCAGTTTCATCCAGGACGTGGCGCTGGCCGAATACGCAGCACTGATCGGCAAGACCCAGCAGCAGCAGCCCATCGTGGATTTGTTTTCGGACCTGCCCCGCAAAGTGCATTGACATCTGCAGGCAACGGCGTGTCTCAATAGCCCCCGGTCGCCAGCCGCGCGCGCTCAATCTTGATGCACAGGTTCATCACCGACACCAGCCCGGCAGCGCGCACCAGCTGGTCCGCCTCCTGGTTTTGCACGCCAATCTGCTGCCACAGGCACTTGGCGCCCATCTGCACCGCCTGGTCGGCAATGGGCAAGACCTCTTCGGTGCGCCGAAAAACGTTCACGATGTCCACCGCAAACGGGATGTCGGTCAGGCTGGCGTAGCAGCTTTCGCCCAGGATACCCTTGCCGGCATAACGCGGGTTCACCGGCACGATCCGGTAGCCGTGCGCCTGCATGTTCTGCGACACCTCGAAGCTGGGCCGGCTCGCATCAGCCGACAGGCCAACCACGGCAATGGTGCAAGGCAGGCGCAGCACGCGGCGCAAGGTGGGGGTGTCTGGGTTCATGACTTGGGCTCCTTTGATGCTATTTTGGCATCCGGCCGGGTCCAGCCGCTGCGGTAGCGATAATCGAAACAAGTTAACTCTTTGCGCAGTGGAGCACAGCATGACAGGGAATTTATTCAACAGCACGACGCCGCCGGTGGATGTCGTCATCATGGCGGCCGGCAAGGGCACACGCATGAAAAGCAAGCTGCCCAAGGTCTTGCACCAGCTGGCCGGTCGCGCCTTGGTGCAGCACGTGGTCGACACCGCAGCTGCCTTGTCCGCGCGCCAGGTCACAGTCATCACCGGCCATGGCGCGGACGAGGTGGAGGCAGCGCTCAAGGCCGGCAAGCACGACGGGTTTGTGCTCAATTTTGTGCGCCAGGAGCCACAGCTGGGCACCGGCCACGCGGTGCAGCAGACCGTGCCGGTGCTGCAGGACGATGGCGTGGTGGTGGTGCTCTCGGGCGACGTGCCGCTAACGCAAGCCGACACCTTGCAGCAGCTGATTGCCGCCAGTGCCGGCAGCCAACTGGCCTTGCTGACAATTGATTTTGCCAACCCCGCCGGTTATGGCCGCATTGTGCGCAGCGGCGACGCGGTGCAGGCCATCGTTGAGCAAAAAGACGCCACGCCAGAGCAATTGGCCCTCACCGAGGTCTACAGCGGCATCATGGCCGTGCCCGCACTGCAGCTCAAGCGCTGGCTGGCGCGGCTCGACAACCACAACGCCCAGGGCGAGTATTACCTGACCCAGATCGTGGCTTTTGCCGTGGCCGATGGTGTGCCCGTGGTGGCGCACAAAATTACCGATGCCGTCCAGGTGGCTGGCGTCAACAGCCCGGTGCAACTGGCCGAACTGGAGCGCGCCTACCAGCAGCGCCTGGCGCTGCAGCTGATGGAGCAAGGCGTGCGCCTGGCCGACCCGGCACGGCTGGATGTGCGCGGCCAGTTGCACTGCGCGCAGGACGTGTCGATTGATGTGAACTGCCTCTTTGAAGGCGAGGTTTCATTGGGCGAAGGCGTGCGCGTAGGCGCCAACTGCGTCATCCGCAACGCCAGCATTGCCGCCGGCGCCGTGATCCACCCGTTCACCCACATTGAAGGCGGACAACCGGGCAGCAAGGACGCGGTCGAGGTTGGCGCCGGTGCCCTGATTGGCCCGTTTGCACGCCTGCGCCCCGGTGCCAAGCTGGGCGCCGAGGTGCACATCGGCAACTTTGTTGAAGTCAAGAATTCCACCCTGGCCAAA
>JAQSDS010000254.1 GCA_029946045.1 Rhodoferax sp. | reverse complement strand
GGTCGTGGTGGTGTCGGACCACCCGGAAAAGTACCGGGACATGGCGGCGCCCAACGGCGGTTTCCCCAAGGGCGTCACACTGCACGGCCGCGACGAACTTGACCGCTTGCAACGGGCACTGCGCGAGACCGCCGGGGTCACGGTATTGCTGTACGACCAGACCTGTGCGGCCGAAAAGCGGCGTCGGCGCAAACGCGGCACGCTGGCTGACCCCGATGTGCGCGCCTTCATCAACGAAGCCGTGTGTGAGGGCTGTGGCGACTGTTCGGTGCAGTCCAACTGCATCTCAATCGAACCGCTGGAGACAGAGCTGGGCCGCAAACGCCAGATCAACCAGTCGAGCTGCAACAAGGACACCAAGTGTGTTGACGGCTTTTGCCCCAGCTTTGTCACACTGGCAGCGGCCAAGCCGCGAAGGAGCGCGCGACCGCAACAGCAGGCGCGCAGCGCCACACCGCCCATGCCCGCGCCGCAACGTGCTGCGCTGTCACCCGTGCATGAGACCGTGATCACTGGCATTGGCGGTACTGGCGTCATCACCATTGGTGCCATTCTGGCCATGGCGGCGCGCCTGGAAAACTTAAGCGCAACCTGCCTGGACCAGACCGGCATTGCCCAAAAGAACGGCGCCGTGCTGTCGCATGTGCGTATTGCGCGTGATGCCTCCAGTCTGCATGCACCGCGTGTGGCCACGGCCCATGCCGACCTGGTGCTGGGTTGCGACATGATGGTGGCAGCCAGCCCGGCCGCCCTGGCCACCATGACGCCACGGCGCACCCAGGTTGCGCTCAATACCCATCTGGCACCCCATGCTGCCTTTGTGCTGAACCCGGTGGACGCCGAGTTTGGCGAACCCCAGTTGCGCAGCGCCATCGACAGCGCCGCCAGCGCCAGCAAGGTGCACGCTTTTCCGGCCACCCGTCTCGCCACCCAGATCTTTGGCGATGCCATTGCAGCCAACATGCTGATGCTGGGTTATGCCCTGCAGCAGGGCTGGCTGCCGGTGTCGCTGCAGGCTATCCAGCGTGCCATCGAAATCAACGGTGTCGCCGTGGCGGCCAACCTGGCTGCACTGGACTGGGGCCGCCGCGCCGCGCTGAACCTGGATGCTGTGCTGCGCAACAGCAGCCCGGCGCAGGAAGTGCGCTTTATCCAACGCGACAACGAAGCCTTGCAGACCCTCATCACGCGTCGCAGCAAGGACCTGGCCGCCTACCAAAACCAGGCTTACGCAGCGCGCTTTGAGGCCCTGGTGCGCCAAGTGTGGCAAGCGGAGCGACAGGCCATGCCGGGCACCGAGCGACTGACCCGCGCCGTGCTCACCCAGGCCCACCGGCTGATGGCCTACAAGGACGAGTACGAGGTGGCCCGGCTGTACACCGATGGCCGTTTTGAAAAAAAACTGCGCGAGCAATTCGAAGGGGATGCCCGGCTGCGCTTTCACCTGGCGCCGCCTTTGCTGGCCAAGCGCGACCCCTTGACCGGGCAGCTCCAAAAACAAGCCTATGGCCCCTGGGTGTTGTCAGTGATGCGGGTGCTGACGCGGTTCAAGGGTCTGCGGGGCGGCTGGTTCGACCCCTTTGGCAAAACCGCCGAGCGGCGCCTGGAGTGCCAACTGGCCAAGATGTACCCGGCCATGGTCGAGGCCCTGCTGCCCACCTTGACGGTCGACAACCACGCCAAGGCCGTGAAACTGGCTGGCATTGCGGCTGAAGTACGCGGTTTTGGCCACGTCAAGGAGCGCCAGGTACTGCAGGCGGCCCAACAATGGCAACAAGCCTGCCAGGGCACGGCGGCCGAGCCAGTGGTGATGGCTTTTGTGGCGCGCCTGCCGAGAGCAAAGCTCTAGCCCTTCTTGCCGCCCAGCACCAACAAGACGCCACCCACCACAATGGCCCCCATGCCAGCCCAGATGGGCACATTGACGGTTTTCTTTTCCTGCACCGTCATCTCCAGCGGCCCAACTTTGAGGGCCGTGGTGTCTTTGGTGTAACTGAAGCCGCCATACGCGAGCCCCAAGGCGCCCAAAACGATGAGCAGCACACCTACGAGTTTGATTGAGTTCATAACAGCACCTTTGTAACGTTTCACCCAAGCTGGGATGCCGACGGCATCCAAGTGCGTAACACGCCATTTATTTAAGCACGCGAGTTCCCCGTGCTTTGTGCTGTAGCACACAGACGCTGTGCGCCCTCAATGCGCCTTGTCCCAATTCAGCCCCACCCCCACCTCGGCCAACAGCGGCACCTTGAGGTGCGCGACCCCGGACATGAGTTTGGGCACCTCATGGCGTACCCAGTCCACCTCGGACTCGGGCACCTCGAACACCAGTTCGTCGTGCACCTGCATGATCATTTTGGTGGCGCGCTGCTCGGCATCAATCACCTGCTGCACCTTGACCATGGCCAGCTTGATCAGATCGGCGGCCGTGCCCTGCATGGGCGCGTTGATGGCGGCGCGCTCGGCACCGCTGCGCCGCGGTCCGTTGGGCGAGTTGATCTCGGGCAGGTACAGGCGCCGGCCAAAAACGGTCTCAACGTAGCCCTGCGCCTTGGCCAGCGCCCGGGTCTGGTCCATGTAGTGCTTGACGCCGGGGTAGCGGTCAAAGTAGCGCTCGATGTAGTTTTTGGCGGCCGTGTTGTCGATGCCCAGCGCCTTGGCCAGGCCGTAGGCGCTCATGCCGTAGATCAGGCCAAAGTTGATGACTTTGGCGTAGCGGCGCTGCTCGCTGCTGACCTGTGCGGTGTCGACGCCAAAAATCTCGGCGGCGGTGGCGCGGTGCACGTCCATGCCGTCATGAAAGGCCAGCAACAGGGCCGCGTCACCACTGATGTGCGCCATGATGCGCAGCTCGATCTGGCTGTAGTCGGCGCTGGCAATGACGCAGCCGGGGGGCGCCACAAAGGCCTCGCGCACACGCCGGCCTTCCGGGGTGCGCACCGGGATGTTCTGCAGGTTGGGGTCGTTGCTGCTGAGGCGACCCGTCACCGCCACGGCCTGCGCGTAATGGGTATGAACGCGCCCGGTGCGCGGGTGCGCCAAAGCGGCAAGCTTGTCGGTGTAAGTGCCCTTGAGCTTGGACAGGCTGCGGTGCTCCAGAATCTTGGCGGGTAGCGGGTAATCTTCGGCCAGCTTTTGCAGCACCTCGTCGTCGGTACTGGGCGAGCCGGTCGGGGTCTTCTTGACCACCGGCAGCCCAAGCTTGGTGAAAAAAATCTCGCCAATCTGCTTCGGACTGCTCAGGTTGAAAGGCTGGCCGGCGAGCGCGTGCGCCTCGGTCTCCAACTGCAAGATGCGCTTGCCGAGTTCGTGGCTTTGCGCCGCCAACGTGGGCGCGTCGATCAGCACACCGTTGCGCTCGATACGGTACAAGGCCTCGCTGCTGGCGATCTCCAGCTCGTAAATGAAACGTAATTTGTCGTTGGCTTCCAGCAAAGGCCACAACACCCGGTGCACATCGAGCGTCATGTCAGAGTCTTCACACGAATACTCAGCGGCTTTGGCCACATCAACCTGGTCAAAACAGAGCTGGTTGACGCCCTTGCCGCACAAGTCTTCAAAGCTGATGCCAGAGCGCCCCAGGTGGCGCTCGGCCAGGCTGGCCAAGCCATGCGGCTTGGTGACTTCGAGCACGTAGCTTTGCAGCATGGTGTCGTGCGCATAGCCTTGCACCTCGATGCCGTGGTTGGCAAACA
>JAQSDS010000253.1:1989-3698 GCA_029946045.1 Rhodoferax sp. | reverse complement strand
ACATTCAATTCAAAGAGATCATTCGTCCCGTACCGCAGGTGTCGACGCAGATCCAACTTGCACCCAACTTTTCAGTCGGGGGCTACTATCAATTCGGCTGGGAATCAGACCGGCTTCCGCCGTCGGGCAGCTACTTCTCCAACTTGAATATTCCATGGGGCAGTGATCAACCCTTCTTCTTGGGCATCCCTTCCGGCCCAGCCGCGGGAAACTACGTTTTGTCGCCAGGCGGGGACATCAAGCCGCCAGATTCTGGTCAATTCGGACTGCAGGCCAAGTGGAGCGTAGCCGAAACCGACCTCGGTTTTTACTTTGCGCGCTATCACGACAAAGACGGTCAACTGTATGCCGCGCTCAACGTTGCTCCGCCGCTGGCCGGCAGCGGCACTTGGCAATATATCTTCCCTAAAGACATCAGCGTCCTGGGTGCTAGCGCTTCGCGATCGGTGGGCGATTTCAATCTTTCTGCAGAAGCCTCGATCCGCGACAACATGCCGCTGCGAAGCACGACGATGGTCTATCCATCAGGTTTTGCGCCGCAGCCGACACCTGCCACCGGCCGCACTGCGCACGTCAACTTCTCTTGGATGGCGGTGTTTGGTCCGAGCTTCGTTGCGCGAGAGGCGATTTTTCTCGGCGAGGTCGCCTGGAATCGCGTTCTCGAAGCTAAGGATCCCGACGGCACGCTTGATGCGGGTCGCACTCGCGACGCCAGTATCGTTCGTGTTCTCTATACCCCCACCTACCGGCAGGTCGTGACAGGTTTGGATTTGAGTGTGCCGATCGGTCTCGGCTTCACGCTCAATGGCAATTCATCGATCACACCGTCATGGGGTGCCAAGCATACAGGTGATTTTAGCATTGGACTGGAAGGTGCCTATCTTGACGTCTGGCGCTTCGCGTTGAACTATCAGCACTACTTCGGAAATGCAATGCCATTCGCCGACTACAGCCCTGCAGCCAATGGAGGGCCGGTAATCTTCGGTATCGGCAACAGCTACCGGGACCGGGACTATGTGTCCTTCTCATTGCGTCGCACGTTCTAAATACATTTTCAGGAGACATTAATATGCGAATCCCCGTCAACATGAAGACTGGCGCCATAGCGCTGGCGTTGGCTCTTTACAGTCTGGGCGCGCACGCCGGCGTGAGTGCTGAAGAAGCCTCCAAGCTGAAGGGCGAACTCACCCCTCTGGGAGCGGAAAAGGCAGGCAACAAGGATGGCAGCATCCCGGCATGGACCGGCGGTCTCACAACACCGATGCCAGGCTTCAAGAATGGCGGCAAGCGAGGTGATCCGTTCGCATCCGACAAGCCGCTATACAGCGTCACTGTGAAGAACATGGCGCAGTACGCGGACAAGTTGACCGAGGGGACCAAAGCCCTTCTGATCAAGTACCCCGAGACTTACCGCGTAGATGTGTATGCGACGCGGCGCACTGCTGCCGCTCCGCAATGGGTCTACGACAACACTTTCAAGAATGCGACCCGGGCGAAGATTGTTTCAGGTACGGGGGGCGATAGGCCCGAGGGCGCTTATGGCGGAGTACCATTCCCCATTCCAAAAGCCGGTATCGAGGTTCTCTGGAATCACATGCTGCGCTGGCGTGGCGAGAGTTGGCACGTGGCCTTTAATGGGTGGACTGCCAATGCCGACGGCAAGCGGGTGCTGATTCAAGCAGCGACCAACGATTACCACATGCCTTACT
>JAQSDS010000253.1:0-1979 GCA_029946045.1 Rhodoferax sp. | reverse complement strand
GACGGTGCTGACAAGTTCAAGGGTGACTATTGGCTGGTCAACAACGTCGCGACTGGCCCGGCACTCCGAGCCGGGGAAGCGATCGTTGGTCGCGTCAACCTGGATGACGACAAAACGCAGGCTTGGGTGTACCTGACTGGCCAGCGCCGCGTGCGCAAATTGCCCAACCCTTGTTGCGATACGCCCGCTGGAATTTCAGCCGGCGTCGCGTGGTTCGACGAGGCTGATGTTTTTCAGGGCAGCCCCTCTCGATTCGACTGGAAGCTGGTTGGTAAAAAGGAAATGTTAATCCCTTACAACACAAATGGGGCGTTGCAAGTGAAGGACTTTGACTTGATTGGTGAACACCATCTCAACCCGGACCACGTGCGTTGGGAACTGCACAGGGTCTGGGTTATCGATGCCAATCTCAAACCGGGCCAACGGCATGTTTCGCCAAAGAATCGGTATTACATCGACGAAGACAGCTGGAATGCCGTCCTGTCAGACCGCTACGATGCCAAGGGGCAACTCGCTCGCACAGGCTTTGGCTTGCCTATCAATGCACCGGACTTACCGGGCACGTTCGTCGCCGCTTGGGGTACGTATGATATGAATGTCGGCCAGTACTTCATTACCGTGGTGATGAACGAGCAGGCCGAGCAGTACAAGACCGTAGCGAGCCAACCCAATAGCACGTTCACCCCCGACGGCATGTCGGGGAGTAGCGCGCGCTAGCCGTGACCACACGTCGTGCCGAGTGCAGTTCGACGTGTCTTAGAAATGACTGAGATAACGGGGGATCGTAAATGGGCAAATTTTTGAAGAAAATGGTTGACAAATGGCTAACCCGTCGAAACTTTCTGGTGACGCCGGTCGCTTCCGCAGGTGTACCTTTTCAGCGCACAACTTGACGCATTTGTATACGTATGTACCTTAAATGTTTTTGTACTTCTGCACTTACAAGTGATGAGTACATTTCGCTGCAGATCAAGATACCTGCGAAGCAGTCCCCCAAACATATTCTCAGGAGCCCATGATATGAAAATTCTGGTCGCGGTCAAGCGCGTCGTTGACTACAACGTTAAAGTCCGTGTGAAGTCAGATGGCACGGGCGTGGATATCGCCAACCTGAAGATGAGCATGAACCCTTTCGACGAGATTGCGGTGGAAGAAGCGGTACGACTGAAGGAAAAGGGTGTGGCCACCGAGGTGATTGCAGTCAGCTGCGGCGTGACCCAGTGCCAAGAAACGCTGCGCACCGCGATGGCAATTGGCGCCGACCGCGCGATCCTGGTTGAGACAGCCGCCGAACTTCAGCCCTTGGCCGTGGCCAAGCTGCTAAAGGCGTTGGTAGACAGGGAACAGCCGGGCTTGGTGATTCTGGGCAAACAGGCCATCGACGACGACTGCAACCAGACCGGTCAAATGCTCGCCGCTTTGGCCGGTCTGCCGCAAGCCACCTTCGCCTCTAAAGTCGAAGTTGACGATGGCCATGTTAGCGTGACCCGCGAAGTCGATGGTGGGCTGGAGACGCTTAAGATCGTGCTGCCCGCCGTGGTAACCACTGACCTGCGCCTGAACGAGCCGCGCTACGTCACCTTGCCAAACATCATGAAGGCGAAGAAGAAGACGCTGGAAATTTTTAAACCCGCCGACCTAGGTGTGGACGTGAGCTCAAGCATTAAGACGCTGAAGGTCAGCGAACCGCCCACGCGCAGTGCCGGCATCAAAGTGCCCGACGTGGCCACGCTGGTATCCAAACTGAAAAACGAATCCAAGGTGATTTGACATGACCGTACTTGTGATTGCCGAGCACGACAACGCCCACGTCAAGGGCGCGACCCTCAACACGATCACTGCCGCCTTGAAGTGCAGTGCTGAAGTTCATGTGCTGATCGCCGGCGCGAACGCAAACACAGCCGCGCAGGCTGCGACCCAAATTGTCGGCGTGGTCAAAGTGCTGCATGCCGATGCGCCGGGCTTTGAACATGGCCTGG
>JAQSDS010000252.1 GCA_029946045.1 Rhodoferax sp. | reverse complement strand
GCCGTTTGACTTGCAAGCGGCTGGGTTGCCAACTCTGGCGGTAGACATCAGTATCCATGCCCTGACCAAATACCCGAGCGGTGGCGGCGATGTGTTGATGGGCAGCATCATCACCACCGATGCGCGCTTGCACATGCGGCTCAAGCTGTGCCACATGCGCCTGGGTCTGGGTGTGGCTGCCAATGATGCCGAGGCTGTGTTGCGCGCCTTGCCCAGCCTGGCATTGCGCTACCGTCATCACGATGAAACCACGCGCGCGCTGGCGACCTGGTGCCTGCAGTGTGCTGAGTTCGCCCAGGTTTTGCATCCCGCCTTGCCGTTGTCGCCTGGTCATGCGCATTGGCAGGCGCTGTGTGGCAACGCCCCGGGTGCGGCCGCCGGTTTGTTCAGCGTGATTTTCAAACCTGATTTCAGCCAGGCCCAGGTTGATGCCTTTTGCGATGGCTTGCAACTGTTCAAGATTGGTTACAGCTGGGGCGGACCCATCAGCCTGGTCGTGCCTTACCAGCTCGAGACCATGCGCAGCCACTGGCCTGAGCATCTGCAGCGCGGCATTCTGGTGCGGTTTTCCATCGGCCTGGAAGCTGCTGCCGACTTGCAGCAAGATCTGCTGCAAGCCTTGTCCCAAAGCGCCTGAATGCAGGCGCACGGGCGGTCGTGCCAGGCCACATCGCCCGGGCGGCTAAAATCCGGTCATTAACTTGAAAGTACAACTTGGCAACACCTAATTACGGCTACGAGAAGCGTCAGAAAGAACTGGCGAAAAAGAAGAAAAAAGAAGAGAAGCTCAAAGAAAAAGCCCAGCGCAAAGCGGGCGAGGGTGGGGTTGAGGGGCAGCAAGATGAACCTGAGCAAACCGATCAGACCGATCAGGACACGCCTGCCGCCTGAACTTTCAGCGCGGCCAGCGCCGCTGCCGCTTTTTTCTTAAATCAGCATCTGGCTTGCCAGGGACGCCATGGCCTGGGCCGACCGGTCGCTTGGCGTCAACTGCCCGGCCTGCGCAAACTGCACAAAATTGCGTTGCATCGACTGTGCGTAAGCCGGGTCGTAATGCTGGGTCAGCAGTTCCATCACGACACTGGCAAACGCGCCCTCGCGCGCCATGGTTTGCCAGCGTTTTACGACCTCGTGGCCCTTGAGTTCGGTGAGCTTTTCCAGTCGTTCACAAAAATAGACCACGTCGCGCGTCAGGTAGTCGTAGTCTTCCAGCAGCAGCGCAACGCGTTCTTCATCGGACAGTTGCAGGTTCAGGCAGGGGCTGCCGCGCATGGCCTCCATCAGGGCGGCTGGCACCGACAAATTACCCACTTTTTTGCTCTCGCTTTCGACAAATACCGGCGCAGCTGGATCAAAGTGGCGCAGTTGGTCCCAAATCAGTGTTTCAAAACGTTTTTGGGTCGGTTGCGCCAGCCCGGGCACGGCCCCCAGCACCGAACTGCGGTGATTGGCCAGCGCTTCCAGGTCGAGTACCTGGGTGCCCTGCGCCACCAGCGCCTGCAGCAAGCGGGTTTTGCCACTGCCAGTTGGGCCGCATACCACGCGAAATGACAAATTGGCCACACGCGCCACGATGTCTTGCACCAGCGCTGCCCGAAAGGCCTTGTAACCACCTTCCACCAGCGTCACCCGAAAACCGATCTGGCTCAGAATCAGCGCCAGCGAGCCGCTGCGTTGCCCACCACGCCAGCAGTAGGCCAGCGGCTGCCAGTCGCGGGCTTTGTCGATCACGTGGCGTTCAATGTGAGCGGCAATGTTGCGTGCGGCTTTTGCCGCGCCGCGCTTGCGAGCCTCAAAGGGGTTGACCTGTTTGTACAGGGTGCCAATCTCGATGCGCTCGGCGTTGTTCAGGGTGGGCCAGTTGATGGCGCCGGGCAGATGGTCGGCCTGGTATTCGTCCTCGCTGCGGGCATCGATGATGGCGTCAAAGTCTGACAGACGTGCCATGACTTCTGCTGCGCTTAAGGGTGTCAGACTCATTGCAATTCTTTCTTGATGGCAGGCCAGACGTTGGCCAGCATGCGCGCTTGTGCTTCTTCTTTGGGATGGATGCGGTCGGCCTGAAACCAAGCCATGCTGTCCGGGGCATCGGCAATCCCTTTAAGAAAGAAGGGCACCAGCGCCGCCCGCGTGGTTTTGGCTACATCGGTGTACGCGCGGGCGAAGCGCTGGGTGTAATCGCGCCCGTAGTTGGGCGGCACCTGCATGCCCAACAGCAGCACCTTGGTACCACTTTGCTGGGCCAGGCGCGTCATGGCCAGCAGATTGGCTTGCGTCGTCTGAAGTGGCAGACCGCGCAGGGCGTCGTTGCCGCCGAGTTCAATCACCACCAGCGTGGGCTGGTGTTGGGTCAGCAAGGCGGGCAGTCGGGCGCGCCCGCCAGCGGTGGTGTCGCCGCTGATGCTGGCATTGACCAATGAGGCGCTCACTTTGTCGGCCTCCAGCTGGCGTGACAGCAAAGCAACCCAGCCCGTGCCGCGTCTGAGCCCGTACTCGGCGCTCAAAGAGTCGCCCAGCACCAGGATGGTGTGCTGCGTGCGCGTGGGCTGGGCAGTGTTCGCCACTGCGCTACGGTAAATCCCGCCGCTGGCAAGGAGAGCCGCCAACACGATACAGTGGCGTCGGTCTAAATAGTTTTGTTGCAAAGAAAAATCCATGTCTGAAGTCATTATTTCGGTAGAGCACGTTTTCAAATCGGTCACCGATGCCACTGGCACACTGGAGATTTTGCAGGACATTGACTTTTCCCTGCGTCCGCGCGAAACAGTGGCTATTGTCGGTGCTTCGGGCTCGGGCAAAAGCACCTTGTTGTCCATCATTGCCGGGCTCGACACCCCCAGCCGGGGGACGGTCCGTCTTGCCGGACAAGATTTGTTTGCCTTGACCGAAGACGGGCGCGCGGCCTTGCGCGCCGAGAAACTTGGTTTTGTGTTCCAGAGCTTTCAGTTGCTGGGCAATTTGACTGCGCTTGAGAACGTCATGCTGCCGCTCGAGCTGGCGGGCCGGCGTCAGGCACGCAAGTTGGCCACCGACATGCTGGACCGCGTGGGTCTGGCCACGCGCCTCAGGGCTTACCCCAAGGTGCTTTCAGGCGGAGAGCAGCAGCGGGTTGCGCTGGCGCGGGCTTTTGTGGTGCAACCGGCGGTTTTGCTGGCCGACGAGCCCACCGGCAGTCTGGACTTTGCCACTGGTGAAAAGATCATGAGCCTGATGTTTGACCTGAACCGCGAGCAGGGCACCACGTTGCTGCTGGTCACCCATGACCGCGCCATGGCCGAACGCTGTCAGCGCAGCATCACTATCGAGGCGGGCCGGGTGCTTGATCTGTTGGCCTGAAGCTACGGCGGACGGCGCTGGGCAGCGTCGGCTGAGCCCCTTCAAGGCACAATGTTGCCATGAAAAAATTTCTATGGCTGGCGCGGTCCGGCGCTTCAGTTCTTGCGGGTTTGGTCGGGCTGATGTTCAGTCAGGGGTTGGTGGCCCAGACCTTGGGTGTTTCCGAAAAAGACTTTCTGGAAGAGATGCCGATCATCCTGTCGGTGTCGCGTTTGCCGCAGCGGCTGGACGAAACACCGGGTGCTGTCACCATTCTCGACCGTGACTTTATTCGCAGCTCGGGTGCACGTGACGTGGCTGATTTGTTGCGGCTGGTTCCGGGTTTTCAAAGCAGCACGTCTTTTGAGGGCGACGCGCCACAAGCCAGTT
>JAQSDS010000251.1 GCA_029946045.1 Rhodoferax sp. | reverse complement strand
AACCGTTACCGGCTCGCGCTGGCCAGCAACATCAGCGAAACCAAGCAGGCACCCGCCGAGCGCAATATCAGTGGCACCATCCAGGCCACCGTCGACGACAAAAAGCCTGCTGCACAAACACCCGACAAACTGACCTTGTCCAAGGGCTCGGTTCAAAGCGCTGCCGATCTGGAGCAGATGGCGCTCGCCCGCACTGCCGCAGACAATGCCAAACGGGCAGCCCAGATCAGTCAAAACACAAACGAACTCAATCAACTGGCTCAAACGGTGGCGTCCATGGCCGCTGCAAATGCTGCTTCGGGCGCGGCCACTGGCGCTGCAGCCCCTCTGGCTGCAGCGCCAGCTTCGGTGCCTGGCGTGCAAAAGCCTGTTGCGCCGGCCGTCCCGGCGACCGCTCCGGTCACACCAGCTGCCAGCGGTTTTCTGGATGAGTTGACTAAAAACCCTCTGTTGCCCGCGGCTGGCGCTGCCCTGCTTGTGTTGCTGGCTGGTCTGGGCATGTACAAAGTCCGTCAGCGCCAGCAAAAAAAATCGGTTGACAGTTCTTTCATGGAGAGTGGGTTCCATGCGGAATCATTTTTTGGCGACAGCGGTGGCCAAAAAGTGGATACGCAAGAGACCTCGGCTAGCAGTTCTTCCATGATGTACTCGGCCAGCCAGCTTGATGCGGTCGAAGAAGCTGATCCGGTAGCCGAAGCTGACGTGTACCTGGCTTACGGCCGCGACCTTCAGGCTGAAGAGGTTCTCCGAGAAGCCTTGCTGGCGCAGCCAGAGCGCGTCGCGATCCATCAAAAATTGCTGGCCATTTTTGCCAAGCGCCAAGATGCCAAGGCTTACGCAATGATGGCGGCCCTGGTATATCCGCTGCTTAAAAACAACGAGCCACAATGGTCCGCAATTTGCGATTCCGGTCTGGCCCTGGAGCCGGGTAACCCGATGTACCTGGCGGGTGGGCGACCAGCCGCCGAGGTGCCGCCATCCATGCCATCGCCTTTGCCTGCTATTCCTTTGGCTGCAGCTGAAGTTGCGCGCGCCGAGCCTGCCAAAGCGGTCGAAGACAGCGCACTTGATCTTGATTTTGACCTGGATTTTTCACTGGATGAACCCAAGCCAGTCGCTGCTGCCGAGCCCGCCCAGACGGCGCTGCCCGTCATTCCAGAGGCCGCTCTGCCTGTAACTCCGACGGCTTCAGCGCCTTCCCCGGTTGTGGAAATGGCGCCCATTGCCGCGACTGGACAGGCGGCTGATTTACTCGAGTTCGACTTTGACAGTTTGTCGCTGGAGCTTGACGACAGTGATCTCGTGCCAACCAGGCAGCCGTCCCTGGTCAGCACGGAGGCATTGGAATCGAAATTGGCAATGGCTGAAGAATTCAAGGCGAATGGTGACAACGAAGCTGCACGCGCGCTGATGCAACAGGTCATCAACGAGGCTGATGACACCCTGAAAGCCAGGGCGCAGCAGGCGCTGAGCCAACTCTGATGGTCTGCCCGGATGGGATGTGAGCCGCCCGCACTTGTCCGTGTCGCTTTAGGCATCAGTTATCACGGCGGTCATTACCAGGGCTGGCAAAGCCAACTGTCCCGTCAAACCGTGCAGGACCAGCTCGAAAAAGCGCTGTCCCGCTTTGCCAACCACCGGGTCTCCACCCTGTGCGCCGGGCGCACCGACGCCGGTGTCCATGGCCTGATGCAGGTGGTGCACTTTGACACCCCGCTTGATCGTCCGGAAGCCGCCTGGGTCCGCGGCCCCAACGCCTTGCTGCCGCGCGACATCGCGGTGCAATGGGCCCGGCTGGTGCCCAAAGAGTTCCATTGCCGCGCCAGTGCGCTGTCGCGTCGTTATGTGTATGTGGTGTTGCAGTCGCCGGTGCGCCCCAGTCTGGACCAGGGCCGGGTCGGCTGGGTCTATCGCCCCTTGCAGCTCGAGCTGATGCAGCAAGCGGCCCAGCAACTCATCGGTGAGCATGACTTCACCTCGTTTCGGGCCAGTGCTTGCCAGGCCTTGTCGCCGGTCAAGACCATGCTGCGTATCGATATTTCTCGGCGCGGCGCCTATTGGCGTTTTGAGTTTGAGGCCAATGCGTTTTTGCACCACATGATCCGCAACATCATGGGCTGCCTGCTCTACATTGGCGAACAGCGTCAGCCCGTGGCGTGGATGCAGCAGGTCATGCAGGCGCGCGACCGCGACGCCGCCGCACCTACGTTTTCACCCGACGGCCTGTACTTTTTGGGGCCGCGTTACGACCCACATTGGGGTTTGCCCGCAGACTCCCCCCTGCTTGATGGATTGCCATGAACCAGCTTGACGAACCAGCTCTGCCGCACCTGCACCGTACCCGTATCAAGATCTGTGGCCTCACCCGTGAGGTCGATGTGGACGCCGCGTTGGCAGCGGGCGTGGATGCCCTGGGCTTTGTGCTGTATGCCAAAAGCCCGCGCGCTGTATCGGCCGGGCGTGCGGCCGAGCTGGTTCGCCGCTTGCCGCCCTTCGTCACGCCAGTGTTGCTGTTTGTCAATGAAACGGCGGCGAACATCAGCGCAGCTTGCGCCAAGGTGCCAGGCGCCTTGTTGCAGTTTCATGGTGATGAATCGCCCCAAGCCTGTTGGGCTGCCAGTGCCCAGGGCCAGCGTCCGTACCTGCGCGCCGCGCGTATTCCCCTGGGTGAAGCCGGTCGGGGCTTTGATCTCTTAAAATTCGCTCAAGATTATTCACAGGCTCAAGGCCTCCTGCTCGACGCGCAAGTGGACGGGTATGGCGGCGGCGGGCACGCATTCAATTGGTCACTGCTTCCTCCAAACGTCAACGCTCACCTCGTCTTGAGTGGTGGGCTGAACGCTGCCAACGTGATCGACGGCATCGTGCAGCTGCACCCGCGCTGCAAATCGCTGGCGGTTGACATCAGCTCAGGGGTCGAAGTACCGGGTCAAAAAGGCATCAAGGACCCCGACAGAATCCGTGAGTTTGTTGCCGCCGTCCGTCAGGCAGACCTTCAACTCAATTTAGTCAGGCCATAACACATGTTTAATTACCAACAACCCGACCTGCGGGGTCACTTTGGCATCTATGGCGGCAGTTTTGCCTCCGAGACGCTGACCCATGCCATCAACGAACTCAAGGCCGCCTATGCCAAGTACCAGTTCGACCCTGAATTTGTGGCTGAATTCAACTACGAGCTGGCGCATTTTGTCGGTCGCCCCAGCCCGGTTTACCATGCCGCGCGCATGAGCCGGGAGCAGGGCGGGGCGCAAATTTTTCTGAAACGTGAAGACCTCAATCACACCGGCGCGCACAAGATCAACAACACCATTGGCCAGGCCATGCTCGCCAAACGCATGGGCAAACCGCGCATCATTGCCGAAACCGGCGCCGGTCAGCACGGCGTGGCCACGGCCACCATCTGCGCCCGCTACGGGCTGGAATGCGTGGTTTACATGGGCAGCGAAGACGTCAAACGCCAAAGCCCCAACGTTTACCGCATGAAGCTGCTCGGCGCCACCGTGGTGCCGGTCACCAGCGGCAGTTGCACGCTGAAGGATGCTCTGAACGAAGCCATGCGCGACTGGGTGGCCAATGTCGACAACACCTTCTACATCATTGGCACCGTGGCCGGCCCGCACCCGTACCCAATGATGGTGCGCGATTTCCAGAGCGTCATTGGCAAGGAATGCCTGGTGCAAATGCCCGAGATGCTGCAGGCTGCCGGCTGCAAA
>JAQSDS010000250.1 GCA_029946045.1 Rhodoferax sp. | reverse complement strand
GCGCAACCGGCCTGTGCCAGCGCCTGGCGCACGGCCTCGTCTCGCGCCAGCGCCTCTGGCTCGTAGTCGCGCGCGGCAAAAACCGCCTGCACCTGAAGTGCCGCAGCCAGCCGCGGGATCTCGTCCATGGCAACAGCATGGCGCACGATCAGGCCGGCACCGGCCTTGCCACTGAGTTGGCGCAAGGCCGCGTCCAGCTCCACCAGGGATTCGCGGATAAATTCCACGCGCCGGTCTACCCGTGGCAGGGGTGCCAGAATGTCCTGGTCAAAGACAAAAACGCAGTGAACCTGTCGGCATTGCGACAGCGCCATGTGCAGCGCGGCGTTATCCATCACGCGCAAATCACGCCGGAACCATATCAGGCCGGTTTCAAAATTTTGGGTCATGTTCATCGCTAAAATTGTTCCATGTCCTCCGATTCTGCCCCCATCAACCTGACGAATCATTTTTTGATCGCCATGCCCGGCCTGCAGGATCCGCTCTTTGGGCAAAGTGTCGTGTATTTGTGTGAGCACAGCCCGCAAGGTGCCTTGGGGCTGGTCATCAACAAACCCTGCGACATTGACCTCAAAGGCTTGTTTGACAAGGTGGCCTTGCCCTTGACTCGCCCCGACCTTCAGTCCGCCCCCGTTTTCTTTGGTGGCCCGATGCAGACCGAGCGCGGCTTTGTGTTGCACGAGGCCACTTTTGCTGATGACGACCAACCCGAGCACCCGGTGTATGCCAGCACCATGGCGATTCCGGGCGGTTTGGAGATGACCACCTCGCGCGATGTGCTGGAGGCGATCTCGACCGGCAGTGGTCCGCGCAGGGTGCTGATTTCATTGGGTTATGCGTCTTGGGGCGAGGGGCAACTAGAGTCTGAACTGGGCGACAACAGCTGGTTGACGGTCGAGGCCGACGCGCGGCTGATTTTTGAGACCCCGGTTCCCGAGCGCTACGCCCAGGCGCTCAAGTTGCTGGGCCTGGAGCCCTGGATGCTGGCACCCGGTGCCGGACACGCATGAACGCCCTGGCCGACAGTTCAAGCGTTAACCCACAACCGGTGGTGCCGGTCCATTTGCAAACCTTCATGGCACTTGATTTTGGTCTCAAGCGCACCGGCTTTGCGGTGGGCAACCGACTTATGCGAACCGCCCAACCGCAGGGCACGATCGTTGCCGAGGGCAAGGCCCGCTTTGACAAGGTGGCGTTGCAGCTCAAAACCTGGCAGCCC
The DNA here is from genome assembly GCA_029946045.1 of Rhodoferax sp. Classification (GTDB taxonomy): domain Bacteria; phylum Pseudomonadota; class Gammaproteobacteria; order Burkholderiales; family Burkholderiaceae_C; genus Rhodoferax. Next base: position 2,512 of record JAQSDS010000250.1, on the reverse strand, counting down.
GACGCGCTGGTGGTCGGTGTGCCGTTTCATCCCGACGGCGCCGCCCACGAAAACACGGTGCGGGCGCGCCGCTTTGCCCGCCAGCTGCATGGCCGCTTCAACCTGCCGGTGTTTGAGGTTGATGAGCGTTACACCACCACCGAGGCCCACTCGCAAGGTGCCCGTGACGCCGACGCAGCGGCGGCCTGCATCATTCTGGAACAGTTTTTAAGGAGTCTTCCATGAGCACACTGGCACTCGATGCCGAGGCGCTGTATGCCGATCTGGCACGTAGTCTGCGCCCATCGCTGCAACCGGACACACAGCTGCTGGGCATTGCTTCAGGCGGCGTCTGGCTGGCCGAACGCCTGCAGCAGGACCTGGGCCTGGCGCAGCCGTTTGGTGTGATCTCGTCGGCCATGCACCGCGACGACTACGCTCGCCGCGGCATGACCAGCAGCGCCCAGACGCAAATTCCGTTTGATGTCAACGGCGCCCATGTGCTGTTGCTCGACGATGTGCTGTTTACCGGGCGCACCATTCGTGCGGTGCTCAACGAACTGTTTGATTTCGGCCGCCCGGCCAGCGTCAAGCTGGCGGTGCTGGTGGACCGCGGTGGCCGCGAGTTGCCGGTCCAGGCCGACCTGTGCGCTGCGCGCATCACGCTGCCCGCGAGCCAGTCGCTGGCGCTGGTGCGTCAGGAAGACGGTCGTTTCAGTTTTAACGTGAAAGACATTTCGCCATGCTGTACCAGCGTAACCCGCAGCTCAATAAAAACGGCGAGCTGATCCATTTGCTCTCGACCGAGGGCCTGCCCAAAAGCATCCTGACCCAGGTGCTCGATACCGCCGCCAACTTTGTCTCGGTGGGTAACCGCGAGGTCAAAAAAGTGCCCTTGCTGCGCGGAAAAAGTGTCTTCAACCTGTTTTTTGAGAACTCCACACGCACCCGCACCACTTTTGAGATTGCCGCCAAGCGCCTGAGCGCCGACGTGATCAACCTCGACATTGCCAAGTCGTCCGCCGCCAAGGGGGAGTCGCTGCTGGACACCATTGCCAACCTGAGCGCCATGGCCGCCGACATTTTTGTGGTGCGCCACAGCGAATCGGGCGCACCCTACCTGATCGCCCAACATGTGGCGCCGCATGTGCATGTGGTCAACGCGGGTGACGGCCGCCACGCCCACCCCACGCAGGGCCTGCTCGACATGTACACCATTCGCCACTACAAGGGCGACTTTGCCAACCTGACGGTGGCTATCGTGGGTGACGTGCTGCACTCGCGTGTGGCGCGCTCCGACATCCATGCACTCACCACCCTGGGCTGTGCCGAGGTGCGCGTGGTCGGCCCCAAAACCCTGGTGCCCTCCGACATGGCGCAGATGGGCGTACGTGTCTGCCACACCCTGGAAGAAGGCATCAAGGACGCCGACGTGGTGATCATGCTGCGCCTGCAAAACGAACGCATGAGCGGTGCGCTGCTGCCGTCGAGCCAGGAGTTTTTCAAGAGCTTTGGCCTGACCCAGACCAAGCTGCAACTGGCCAAGCCTGACGCCATCGTGATGCACCCGGGCCCGATCAACCGCGGTGTCGAAATCGACTCGGCGGTGGTCGATGGCCGCCAAAGCGTGATCTTGCCGCAGGTGACCTTTGGCATCGCGGTGCGCATGGCGGTGATGAGCATCGTGGCCGGCAACGAAGCCTGAATTTTTTTGAGAACAACAGATGAACAAGCAAACACGTGTGCTCATTCAGGGTGGCCGGGTCATCGACCCCGCCAGTGGTCTCGACGCGCAAGCTGACGTCGCGCTGGTCAACGGGGCCGTCCTCGCGATTCAACATATCCCGGCAGATTTTCAGCCCGATGTCACGCTTGCGGCCGATGGCTGCCTGGTCTTGCCGGGTCTGGTGGACCTGGCCGTGCGCCTGCGCGAGCCGGGCAACGAGCACGCCCGCATGCTCGAGTCTGAGATGGCCGCAGCCATGGCCGGTGGTGTCACCAGCCTGGTCTGCCAGCCCGACACCGACCCGGTGCTCGACGAGCCCGGTCTGGTCGAAATGCTGCGCTTTCGTGCCGAAAAACTGGAGCAGGCGCGCGTTTACCCACTGGGCGCGCTCACGCGTGGCCTGAAAGGCGAAACCCTGACCGAGATGGTGATGCTGACCGACGCCGGCTGTGTGGCTTACAGTCAGGCCGAAGTGATGCTGGGCAACACCCAGGTGCTGCAGCGTGCTTTCCAGTACGCCACCACCTTTGGTTATGCGGTGTGGCTGCGCCCGCAAGACTATTTTCTGGGTCAGGGTGTGGCGGCCAGCGGTCCACTGGCCACGCGCATGGGCCTCAGCGGCGTGCCGGTGATGGCCGAGACCATTGCCCTGCACACCATTTTTGAGCTGATGCGCGCCACCGGGGCGCGTGTGCACCTGTGCCGCATCAGCAGTGCGGCCGGGGTGGCGCTGGTGCGCCAGGCCAAGGCTGATGGATTGAAAGTGACGTGCGACGTCAGCATCAACTCGCTGCATTTGACTGACGC
>JAQSDS010000249.1 GCA_029946045.1 Rhodoferax sp. | reverse complement strand
TTACCCGAACGAGTCGGAGCGAAGACCAGAATGTGTTCCGGGCCGTTATGGCGCAGGTACACCGTTTTTGTTTTGGAGCCAACCTGGAACAAGCCGGACTTTTTGACGGGAATGTCAACCGCGCCCAGCATGACTCCGCCAACGTTGGCACGCGTTGGCAAAATCCCGGCAGCTTCGATTTCCTCTGCACCTGCCCAATGTGCCGAACCGTGCAGATCATTGCGTTCGTCTCTGAGCTTGCGGGTACGCCGGAAAACATAGGCCACGGGAAGAACAATGGCACTCGAAGCACCGACGGCCAGAAGCACTTGAGCGGTCTTGATGACGGATAAAACATCCGGCGACGAGTCGGGGCGGAAGTGCCGGAATATCCAGATAAGAATGTTCCAAGGCCAGTAGATCCGTGTTTGGCCAAAAATTCCGGCTGGCGAGCCGAGGGCAGGGTGGTAGCGGAACTGCCAGGCGGTGTACTGCGTCACCAGTACGAATGTCAACGCAGTGACAAACCCAAATATCAGGAAGGCTACCCACACGAAGCGGGTGATGTCCCCTTGGGCGCGCGGAATGACGTAAAGCGGCTGTCGCTGCGACTCGGACATGGAATCCCTTGGTATCTATATCCGATACCGGGGATCTGCAATTGGAGAAATTGAACAGATAGGCAGGATTGCCGCTGGACACCGGTATCGCCTCCGGATGAATCAGCGCATTGATCAGAATATCAAGTTCAACCGCTGATGCTGGCAGTTGGATGTGGAGTGACGGGAATCCCCTCTCTTGATACCGTCGCCCTGCGACTGCCTTTGCGGTGCGTCGGACCGCCTTTGGCGTTATATGAGGCACACAGTTGTGTGCCTGCGCAGCATTGCGCCTGTCCTGGTGGCGGGTTGTTGGCCATCACCCTGGACTGAGTTGTTCGCCTGGGTTGCACTGTAGTGCGAGCCGGTCTTACTGCGGGGGCTTTCGCGGCATAAAGCCGGCAGCTCCAGGTGCCAGTCACTGGCGTGTACGAGCACCTGGCACTCCCTTTTTATTCCACGTCCCCCACAGCAGCGCCGCTTGCAGTCACTGCGTGTCACCAAGCCGCTAGCCCTTGGTCGCACTGCATGCCACCCCAGCACGGCGAAAGAACTCAGCGAGGCGATGGCCATTTAACAACCCAAAGGATCAGCACCATGACCAGCACAAACCAATCAACTTCCACGATCGGCTCTGAATCTTGCAACACGATGAACGTTTTGGAAGGACGTCATGGCGACAGGGTGACTTTTACCCTTCCGGCGATGTGGGCCAGCTACTTGATCAACAGGGACGTTTCCAGCTTCTGGTTTGAAGTGGGGGGATCACAGAGCGTCACCGATGTGATTGACCAATGGATGGCGCGCGAGGGCTTGGGTGCATGTCTGAGCTGTTCTGAGCATGCGTTCTTTGCCTGGCTTCCGGATTTTCCTCACCAACAGTGGGCGACCTGCCTGGAGTTCACCTTCTCATTGGCACTGCGTAACAACAACAAGTAACCGAGCACGAACATGTTCACACTCAAAGAAGCAATTGCACTGGCCGAACAGGCCGTCCAGCAAGGAGAAGCCATCCGGTATGACATCGCATCAGAGCAACTTGATGTCGAGACCGATCAAGGTTGGCAGACCTGGTGGCCCGCTGATGTTGAACCCAATTTATACGAAGGACTTTGAAATGAACAAGCAAATAATCAGCCAGCCAGTGGCGTGCCATCCCAGTGACCAGGACGGTGATGTCTTACGCCGTGCCACCGGGCAAGAGATCGAAATGGCCCGCGCCGAACTCTTCGGTATCGAGGACATCATGGTTGACGATAACGCCTATGTGTCTGAAATCGACAACTCACAAAGCGTCTGGGTGCAGGCTTGGGTGTATGTGAGCCGACCCAGCCCTTGGGTGGTGGTGACCCATCCTGGCCAAACTGATGAGGCCATCATTGCTGAGTTTTCGACACAAAAGCAGGCCTGGATTTGTGCCAAGGCGATCGAGGGCAGGGCAGATGTGATGAAACGTCTGGACAGCGGCTTGTTGAGCACTGAATTCTGAGAGTAGCGCCTGGCTTGCCTGGCAGAGTCTGGGTGCTTGATTCGAGCCTCCATCAAAGGCTGGCCTAGGTTGGCCAGTCCGGGCGCTCAATAAGGGCAGTGGTGCCTGTTGTGGCTGGAATGCTCCCGCAGGTCACGACCCCAGCCCCAACAGGCGCAACTCCCCTTAGCCGCTGGGCTTATCCCTGACTGCCACGCACGGTGCGTGCACCCTGCTGATAGACCCCCCCAGTACCGTCGCCCTGCGACTGCCTTTGCTGTGCGTCGGCCCGCCTTTGGCGTCGTCAGAGGCCCACAGGTGTGTGCCTGTGGGTTCGCTGCTGTCGTGCATTGGGTCGGTCGCCACGCTTTTCTGAGTCCTGTCGCCTGGGTTGCACTGTAGCGCGAGCCGGTCTTGCTGCGGGGGCTTTCGCAGCATAAAGCCGGCAGCACCTGGTGCCAGTCACTGGCGTGTACGAGCACCCGGCACTGCCTTTTTATTCCACGTCCCCCACAGCAGCGCGGCTTGCAGTCACTGCGTGTCACCAAGCTGCTACCCCTTGGTCGCACTGCATGCCACCCCCGTACGGCGAAAGAACTCAGTGAAGCGATGGCAATTTAACCACCCAAGGAGAACTCCATGACAACAGCAAACCAATTAACTCTCAATGACGGCTCTGAATCTTGTAACACGATGGTCGGTAATACCAGCACTACCAAGGGCCGCAGTGGCTGGGAAAGCAAGACAGATGTGGAGCTCGGGCACCTGCGCTTGTTGCGCATCACGACAAGCAAGTCTGAGCGTGGCGGTGTCACTACAAGTGCCCGTGTCTTCCATCGGGAAAGCGGCGGACTGCTCAGAACCGAGCTGTTTGGCGACTTCAGTAAATGCTGCGCATCAAACTCGGCACTGCGCTGCCTGGAAAAAACGGTGATAGCTCAACACGTTTGTGTTTTAAAGACCCTGGACCAACTCAAGAGCGAGGTAGAGGCGTTTTATTTGGCCAAACCCGCCAAGCCTTGGGTCGTTGTGGCACCCCCTGGGTTGGACGAAACATCCGTTGTTGCCGACTTCCAGACACAGGCGCAGGCTGAGGCCTTTCTTGCCGACATGGACCAGCCAGCGTGCATTTTGCGTCGGTGCCCGGACGGCAGCTTGTCAGTGAATTACTAATCTTTGCCGGTGAAGGCCAGGATTTTGACCGCGCGGCCTTTCTCCAATCCTGTGGTCTGTCCACTGAGCGGTCGTGATCGTGACCGATGTCGCCCCCGGGGAAGACCCATGCGTCATGGAGGCCCCTTGAGCGTGGGTTCGCAGATTCGAATTCAAAACCTAAATTTCCATCTCAGGTTCGGGTTTAGCTGCTTTCTTGCGACTGGTTTTCTTTGGTTTAAGGTCGTCTTTCACCGGTTCCACTTGCTGCGCTTCGACAGCATGGTCAACGACTTGCTCGACTTCAACACCCAGGCTTTTTTCAATCAAGTAGTCAACCGCCTTTGACGCGTCTTTTGCTGCTGCAAAAACGGCGTGTTTGTCGCCCTTGAGCGTTTCAAGCCACGAGCCGATGTAGGCGGCGTGATTTTTATCATCAAACTGCACACCCGTCTCCGCACTGGCTAAGGCACTGCACAATTCAGCGACCAATTCTTCCCGGGCATATTCAGCCGTACCAAAGCCGTTGGAAAGTGGTCGGT
>JAQSDS010000248.1 GCA_029946045.1 Rhodoferax sp. | reverse complement strand
GCTGCTACATCCGCCCGCTGACCTGGATCGGCGACAAGAAACTGGGTGTTTCGCCGAAGGGCAACACCATCCACCTGATGGTGGCGGCCTGGGCCTGGGGCGCGTACCTGGGTGAAGAAGGTCTGAAGCGCGGCATCCGCGTGAAGACCAGCAGCTACACCCGCCACCACGTCAACATCACGATGACGCAGGCCAAGGCGGTGAGCAACTACACCAACTCGATCCTGGCCAACACCGAAGCGTTGGACGATGGCTACGACGAGGCCATGCTGCTCGATGCCAACGGTTTCGTTAGCGAAGGCTCGGGTGAAAACGTCTTTGTGGTGAAAGATGGCGTGGTCTACACCCCCGACTTGTCAGCCGGTGCGCTCAACGGCATCACCCGCAACACCGTGCTGCACATCTGCAAAGACCTCGGGATCGAAGTGGTGCAAAAACGCATCACGCGTGACGAAATTTACATCTGCGATGAAGCCTTCTTCAGCGGCACAGCGGCCGAGATCACACCGATTCGCGAACTGGACCGCATCGAGCTGGGCAAGGCAGATTACGTTGGCACCCGCGGCCCCATCACAGAAAAAATCCAGAGCGCGTTCTTTGACATCGTCAACGGCCGCAACCCCAAATATGCCCACTGGCTGACGAAAATCTGAAACATTGCGGGACAGACCAAGATTTGCGAAGCAAATTTGCGCTGTCCTCAACAAATTAAGCATTGCGGGACAGACCAAGATTTGCGAAGCAAATTTGCTCTGTCCTCAACTGATTAGGAGATTCCATGACAAACCCAACTATCGAACTGCTGGCCAAAGACCTGAACCACCAAGGCGGGGTTTTTTGCCCGAGTCCCTTGGCCGACATGAAGCTCTGGAACAGCCACCCCAAGGTCTATCTCGACGTGGCCCGTACCGGTCAGACCAAGTGCCCCTACTGCGGCACGGCGTACAAGCTCAAGGACGGCGAGCATTTCCACGGCCATTGATTGGGCTCAGATCCCAATTCATTTCAGCCCTCACCTGAATTGAGCCGCTCACTCATCATTGCACCGCAATGGATTGGCGACGCGGTGATGACCGAGCCGCTGATGCGCCGCCTCGCCGCACGGGGTGAACGGCTCAGCGTGGGTGCCTTGCCCTGGGTTGCGCCGGTGTACCGGGCCATGCCGCAGGTGGCAGAAGTCATTGAGTTTCCGTTTGCCCATGGCGGCCTGCAATGGCGGCAGCGCTGGCGCCTGGCCCGGCAGATGACAGGCCGCTTTGATGTGGCCTACATCTGCCCCAACTCGCTGAAAAGTGCGCTGTTGCCGTTCCTGGCGGGCATTCCGAAGCGGGTCGGTTATCTGGGCGAGGCGCGTTTCGGGCTGTTGACGCAGCGCCTGGCCAACCCGACCAAGGGACAACGCCCACCGATGGTGGCTTTTTATTCCGCCTTGAGCGGGGATGCGGATGTGGCGGCCGACCGGCCGCAGTTGCTGTTGTCAGCGCCAGAGGTGGATGCCGCGCTGCAGGCCTTGCACCTGACGCGTGCGGGCTACCACGTGTTTGCGCCCGGCGCCGAATATGGCGACGCCAAGCGCTGGCCAGCCGCCCACTTTGCCGCACTGGCAGAACAACTGAATGTGCCCGTGGTGTTATTGGGCTCGGGTAAGGAGGCTGCGTTGTGCGCCAGCATTGCCGACCCGGTCAACGCCAAGCGCCCGGGGCAATGCGTCAATTTGGCAGGGAAAACCAGCTTGGCCCAAGCTCTGGCCGTGATTTCAGCCTGCAAAAGCGCGGTGAGCAACGACTCCGGGCTGATGCACGTCGCCGCCGGTTTTGGTGTTCATCAAGTGGCGATCTTTGGCTCCAGCAGCCCGCTGCACACACCGCCGCTCAACGATCTGGCCCAGGTGCTGTGGCTCAAACGCGATGCTGTCTATCAGCCACCGCTGGATTGCGCGCCCTGCTTTCAACGTGTTTGCCCGCTCGGCCACACGCGCTGCCTCAATGACATCTTGCCGTCCCGGGTCAGGGCCATGCTGGACTGACTTGGCCTGACGGTCTGCGCGGTGCCTGGCGAGCAAAAAAAAGCCACCCGAAGGTGGCTTGTAAATGTTCCCCCGAAGGAAGAACGTCGTTGGAATCTTCACGAACTCAGAGACGGCATCAAAGAAATTCCAGGACGCTGACTGAGGTCTGTACTTCATGACTGTGACAGCAGTTGGGTTAACTATAGGTGCCATTGGCTGGCTCGGGTATCCCCCAAATGGGGGGTTTTGACACCTATTTTTTTGGCAACTCAAGCACGAAGGTAGCGCCCCCACCGGGCCGGTCCTCGCACGCCACCGTGCCACCATGGCGCTGGGCAATGGCCTTGACCAGCGCCAGACCCAGGCCGACACCGCCGTCGCGTTCGGTGGCACCGGGCAGGCGATAAAAGGGCTCAAAAATGCGCTCACGCAATTCCGCAGGAACGCCAGGCCCATGGTCCGAGACCCGGATCACCACACGGCTGTCCGTTTGGCTGAGGCTCAGGTGGATCGCACCGGCACCATAACGGCGCGCGTTTTCCAGCAGATTGCGCACCGCTCGGCGCAGCAGTTTGTTGATGCCAGGCACGGCCAGTTCTGTGGTGGCTGTGCTTGCATCCAGTTGCGCTGGCAGGTCCAGTTCGGCGTCGACCCGGGCGCACTCTTCAGCAGCCAGACCGATCAGGTCCACCGACTCGATGGTGCCCAGGTCGGCCTCGCGCGCGTCGAGGCGGCTGGCCAGCAAGATTTCCTCGATCAATTGGTCGAGTTCGTTGATGTTCCGGTTGATCTCGGCCTTGAACGCCGACGACGTGCCTGCGCTCATCAGTTCCAGCCCCATACGAATACGCGTCAAAGGCGAACGCAGTTCGTGCGAGGCATTGGCCAGCAGAGATTTCTGCGAGGCCAACAGTACTTCGTGCGAGTGGACCAGCGTTTGTACGCGCTCGGCAGCCTGGTTGAAGCGCTTGGCCAGGAAAGCTACTTCGTCCTCGCCGGTTTCCGGCACACGGGCCGACAAGTCCCCTTCACCCCACTGTTGCACGCCGTTTTGCAGCCGCTCCAGTCGGCGTGTCAGCGTGCGCACGATCGGGTAAGTGGCCAGCGCCACGGCCAGACCGACCCACACCAGCATCCAGGCAAAGCCAAAAGGCGGTCGGCTCCAGAACGAAGCGGGTGCGCGCATCAAGTGCATGCGCATGGTTTGCCCATCGTGCATGCGCACGACAAATTCGGGTCCGCCACTGTCAGGTCGGTTGATGCCAGGATGCGTTCTGGGGCGGTTGGCGTCGGTCGGCGCGTCGGGTTCTGACGCTTCGGTGGGCGGCAACAAGGGTGTGAGTTCAAAGCGGCGCATCATGCCAAGGCCTTGGTGATCCAGCCGTTGTGCTCCAAGCGCCTCGTCGCCAGGCAGGGAGCGGGAACGCCCTTTGCCAATGATCTGGCCTGCCTGGTTGCGTACTTCGATATCGCGCAGCGGCGGTTCAGCTGCCAAGCGCCAGGCCCAGCCCACCAGCAAAATCAGCACCGCCACGGCCAGCACCACGGCCAGCCAGATGCGAAGGTAGAGTTTATTAAACAAGTTGATCTCTTGGGGCGTCAGTCTTGTTGGCGTGCAAACACATAACCGACGCCGCGCACGGTCAGGATGCGTTTGGGGTCTTTGGCGTCGACCTCGATGGCGGCGCGGATGCGGCCCATGTGCACGTCAATGGAGCGGTCAAAGGCCTCGAG
>JAQSDS010000247.1 GCA_029946045.1 Rhodoferax sp. | reverse complement strand
GATCGTCAAGACCGTAAATGGCCAGTTCATCACAAAAGCGCAGGATACCGAACAATATTTCCTCGATCTGAAGAAGGACATCGACTACGACGCGCAAATCGAAAAGCGCGCCGAGGCGCTGTCGGACGATGCACTGGACCGCGCATATTTCAGTGCGGTCAAGCAATTGATGGAGCGCACCGACGAGAGCACCTACGTCACCGGTCATCAAATCTGGCAATACCAAATTGAGTGGCAGGACCGGCGCGTCGACCGCAACGGGTATCTGTTTTTTGGTGCACCCAACGATCGGCCAACGGCACAGCCCGAGCGCGACTTCTACATCTATTTCATCCAGCCCTTCGAGCCGCCCAAGTTCCGGGACGAGAACAAGACGGACGAAGTGTTCTTCCGTCTCAAGGGCCTCGACGACGAAATCAAGCGCCACTTGTCTTTTTATGCAGCGGCATTGGATCTGGCTTCGACGGCCAGCGGCGGCGCAAAGCAGTTGTACATCAACAAGACGCAAGAAGTGCTCCGGGCCATGAGCAAGTGGCTGCAGGAAAAGCAGATGAGCGCTTTCGAGGTGACCTACCAGGGCAAAACTAAAACCCTGCAAGACTGGGCCAAGGGCGTATCCCTGCGGGACAAAGCACGCCTTGGTCAGGATGAACGGATCAACTTCCGCGACGTGGTCAACGTCATATCCGGTCTGGCAATGAATGCGCAGTTCGCGGAAACCTCCCCCGAATACCCCACGTTCTCAGTGCTCGTCACCGAATCCAACCGCAAGGGTCTGATCGCCAACACGCTCAGGACGCTGGCCGGTGGCACGCGCACCAAGGATGCCATTGCGATCCTCGACGCCCTTGAAATGTTGGATGGCGACAGCATCCAACCCAGCCGGTCCCGCTATGCGCAAGAGGTGCTGGCCAGACTCAAGGCCAAGGGTCAGGGCCAAGTGCTCAACCGAAATGAACTGCTCTCGGGCGCAAATGACGTCGAATACTTCTCCCCCATTCGCTTCCGGCTCGAACCTGACCTGCTGGTCACAGTGCTGAGCAGCTTGGTCTACGCGGGCGACATTGTGCTGGCGATCACGGGCGACAAGATCGACTCCGGCAAGCTCAACCTGTTGGCTGAACGTCCACTGGACGAGTTGAAACAGTTCAAGCACGTCGAAGCCCCGAAGGAAATCAACGCGGCAGTCCTGCGCTCGCTGTTTGAGTTCTTTGGACTGCCGACGGGGCTTGCCCAAAAGGCGGCGGCGGGCGACGCCGAGCCGGTCGTCAAACTGCAAGATGCTGTGAGCGTCCTGGTCCAGCGCGTTCTCAAGGCTGGCACCGACCTGCAAGGCCGGCTTGCCTTTTGGGGGAAGCCACTGCTGAGCGATGAGGAAGCCAAAGATTGGCGCACGCGCCTTGAGGCACTGAAGGCCTTCACGGAATCGCTGTCTCCGTTCAACACGGTCGGCAAGCTCAAGAATCTGCGGGTCAGCCAAGAGGACATCGACACGCAGAAGAAGAATCTGGAGGTGTTGGCGTCAGTCGAAGCACTCCTTGATCTGATCGTTGAGTTGGGTGCCACAGCGTCCTACCTGTCCCAAGCGGAGATCGTGCTGCCGACCACCCATCCATGGGTGAAACAAGCGCAGACCGCCCAAACAGAGGTCCTGGCCAAGCTGGTTCAGGATCGGACCGCTCAACACGCTGCCGAATACAAGCAGTCGCTGGCGAAGCTGAAGAAGGACTACGTCAACGCCTACATTGCCAACCACACCAAAGCGCGGCTCGGCGTGTCGGAAGAAAAGACCAAGACCGGATTGCGCAAGGACTCGCGCTTGGTGGCAATGCGTGCGCTCGCCGGCATCGCACTGATGCCCACCAGTGATCTCACCGGATTTGAGGAAAAGCTGGACAACCTCAAGAGCTGCTCGTCCCTGGTGGAAACCAATCTGGCCACCAGCGCGTTTTGCCCACACTGCAATTTCCGACCGGCCAATGAACAACTTGGGCTGATTCCAGCAGCAACCCAACTGCAGCAGCTTGATGGCGAACTCGATGGGCTGATTGATGGGTGGCAGCAGACATTGCTGGACAACCTGGCTGATCCGACGACGCAGGCCAACCTTGATTTGCTGAAAGTGCCAGCGCGCAAACAGATCGAGTTATTCCTGAGTGCGAAGGCTTTGCCATCTCCGGTCACGCCAGATTTCGTGAGCGCAGTTCAGGAAGCGTTGTCTGGCCTTGAAAGGATTGACGTTACCACCGAGGAGATTCGGCAAGCGCTGCTGCAGGGCGGCTCACCGGCAACCCCGGCGGATCTGCATAAGCGGTTCGAATCGTTCCTGAACGATCGCTGCAAGGGCAAGGACACTACCAAGTTACGTTTTCTGGTGGAATGAATATGACGCGTGATGAGCTATTTGCCCGTCTGAACTCCATCGAGTGGAACGACATCGAGTTCAAAGAAGCCGCGTGGGCGATTCCAAGGGATGCACTATCCACTGTTAGTGCATTTGCGAACACGTCGGGTGGACATCTGGTTTTTGGTATCAAGGAAGAAAACGGTACGTTCTCAGTATCTGGTGTCATCGAGGCTGACAAAGTTCAGAACGACTTCCTCGGGCAAGTTCGCGACCCAAACAAAATCAGTGTCTTTCTCCCCATCAACGGCGAGTTACACAGCCTTGACGAAAGTACGGTTATCGTTTTCTATGTGCCTGAAGCGCAGAGAAACGAGAAACCGGTGTTCCTGGATGGCAATCCAAAAAAATCGTACATCCGTCGCGGTAGCAGGGACGACACCTGCACCGGCGACGAATTGATTCGATTCATGCGCGATGCCGCCGACACTCGTTATGACGGCGATCTGTTGTCGGACTTCAACGTCGAGCGTTGTTTCGAAGAATCCACAGTTCGCTGGTACAGGCAGCGCCATTCGGCAAGTAACCCCGGACGATACGATCAGCTTTCGGACACCGAATTTCTTCAGCAGATGTCGTGCGTGGCTGAAAAGCAAAACCAGCTGATTCCAACCCGTGCGGGCATACTGGTTTTCGGCACGGATGCGTCCCTTCGCCAGATTCTCAAACGCCCGGTCGTCGACTTTCAGGTGTACCGCGAATCCAAGGAGAGTTATTCCGCAGATATTCGGTGGGCTGATCGCATGACCCCGGTGCCGGAAGAAAACCTCCTCAAAACGTGGCAGGCTTTGATCACCTTCTACTCACGACATGCTGAGCACCCTTTTGCCATAGACCCTGGCAGTCTGAGACGGACAGACGACCCGCCGGACTATGTGTCGTTCCGCGAGGCGACCATCAACCTGCTCATTCATCAGGATTTTGGGGACCAAACCCGCTGGCCGACGATTCGTTTTTTCCGCGACCAGTTCGAGTTCTACAACCCGGGCGATGCATTCTCATCGCGCGAGCAATTGATGGACCCAGGCGAAAAGCCGGTTCGCAACCCGAGCGTCGTCGCGATGTTTCGCCGGATCGGCCTGTCCGACCAAGCTGGATCAGGCATGGGCGCCATATTTGCAAGCTGGCGGCGGCTCGGCAACGTGCCGCCCGTCATCGCAAACGACAAGGTAGAGAAGACATTCCGGCTTGTTCTGCCAAAAGATAGGTTGCTCACCGAATCCCAATTACTGGCGCAAGCGAGCCTGGGCATGAACTTGTCTGAGCACGAAGCTGTGGTCTTTGCTTATCTGATCCGCCAGGGTCAGATCGACTTGGCCGATGTCAAAGGGCTCACTGGC
>JAQSDS010000246.1 GCA_029946045.1 Rhodoferax sp. | reverse complement strand
TGGACCGCAGCCTGTCGATGATTCGCGAGCTGGGTTGCAAGGCCGGCCTGGTGCTGAACCCGGCCACGCCCATCGGTGTGCTCGACCATGTGATGGACAAGCTCGACATGATTTTGCTGATGAGCGTCAACCCCGGTTTTGGCGGTCAGAAGTTCATCCCGTCCACACTGGCCAAACTGCGCCAGGTGCGGGCAAAAATTGACGCCCATGTGGCGGCTGGCGGCCAGCCCATCTGGCTCGAAGTCGACGGCGGCGTCAAAACCGACAACATTGCGGAAATCGTGGCTGCCGGTGCCGATACCTGCGTGGCCGGCAGTGCCGTGTTTGGCGCGCCCGATGCCGATGGCGGCTACAAGGGCGTGATGCAGGCGCTGCGCCGCGCGGCTCATCCGCGCTGATGCGGTACGCACTGGTCCAAAAAATTTAAAACATCTGGAGACAAGCATGCCTTTGACCATCCGTTCCAACCGCGCCACCCTGACGCAGTTCCTGATTGAGGAGCGCCGCCGTTTTCCCTCGGCCAGCGGCGATTTCAACGCCCTCATTCTGGACGTGGCGCTGGCCTGCAAAGGCATTGCCAAGGCGGTGGCCTATGGCGAGCTGGCCGGCATGACCGGAAACTACGCGGCCGACACCGGTGGCGCGGTCAATGTGCAGGGCGAAACCCAGAAAAAGCTCGATGTGCTGTCCAACGAAGTCTTCATGCGGCGCACCGAGTGGGCCGGCAATCTGGCCGGCATGGCGTCTGAAGAAATGGAGGCGCCGTATCAAATTCCGGCGCAGTTCCCACGCGGCAAATACCTGATTGTGTTTGACCCGCTGGACGGCTCCAGCAACATTGACGTGAATGTGTCGGTGGGCAGTATTTTCAGCATCCTGCGCGCGCCCCAAAACGTGATTGCATCCGGTCGTGACGTGGTCGACGCTGACTTTTTCCAACCCGGTGCCAAACAGGTGGCCGCTGGGTACGCACTGTATGGCCCCACGACCATGCTGGTGCTGACCGTGGGCGAGGGTGTCAATGGCTTCACGCTGGACCCGACCCTGGGCGAGTTCATGCTGACGCATCCCAAGCTGCAGATTCCTGAGGACACACAAGAGTTCGCCATCAACGCTTCCAACGCCCGCTTCTGGGAAGCACCGGTCAAACGCTATGTAGACGAATGCCTGGCCGGTAAAACCGGTGCCCGAGGCAAAGACTTCAATATGCGCTGGATTGCCAGCATGGTGGCCGAGGCCCACCGTATTTTGATGCGTGGCGGCGTTTTTATGTACCCACGTGACACCAAGGATTCATCCAAACCTGGCCGGCTGCGTCTGCTTTACGAGGCCAACCCAGTGGGCATGATCATGGAGCAGGCGGGGGGAAGGGCCTCGACCGGTGAACAAGCCATGATGGACGTGCAGCCGACCAGCCTGCACCAGCGCATCGGGTTTGTTTTTGGCTCCAAAAACGAGGTCGAGCGCATCGAGCGTTACCACCGCGAGCCGGTGCAGGTGGAGCTGACCAACCCCTTATTTGCTGAACGCAGCCTGTTCAGGGACTGATTTTTAATAATAGGAGACTCCGCCATGTCCATTCGCCACCCCATCATTGCCATCACCGGCTCCAGCGGTGCGGGTACCACCTCGGTGACCCGTACCTTCGAGAACATTTTTCGCCGCGAAAACATCACGGCAGCGGTGATCGAAGGCGACAGTTTTCACCGCTTTGACCGCAAGGCCATGAAGCTCAAGGCCGCCGAAGCCGAGGCCGCCGGCAACAAGAACTTCAGCCACTTTGGCCCCGAGAACAACCTGTTTCCTGAGCTCGAAGCCTTGTTTCGTGACTATGCTGAAACCGGCACGGGCAAGCGTCGCAAGTACCTGCACGACCCTGAAGAAGCCGCGCCCTACAAACAGGACCCCGGCACCTTTACCCCCTGGGAAGACGTGCCGGCCAGCACCGACTTGCTGTTTTACGAAGGCCTGCATGGTGCCGTGGTGACGCCTGAGGTCAACATTGCAAAGCATCCTGATCTGCTGATTGGCGTGGTGCCGGTGATCAACTTGGAGTGGATCCAGAAGCTCTACCGCGACAAAAAGCAGCGCGGCTACAGCACCGAGGCGGTCACGGACACCATCCTGCGCCGCATGCCCGACTACGTGAACTACATCTGCCCGCAGTTCATGCACACCCATGTCAATTTCCAACGGGTGCCGATGGTCGACACCAGCAACCCGTTCATTGCGCGCGACATCCCAAGCGCCGACGAAAGCATGGTGGTGATCCGCTTCGCCAACCCCAAGGGCATTGATTTCCAGTACCTGCGCAACATGATCAACGACAGTTTCATGAGCCGTGCCAACACCATCGTGGTACCCGGTGGCAAGATGGAGCTGGCCATGCAACTCATCTTCACGCCTTTTGTCTGGCGCATGATGGAACGTCAGAAGAAAGCAAGCTGATCATGAACACACCTCCCCCCGAATTCGCCAAACAGATGGCCAACGCCATCCGCATGCTGGCGGTTGATGCCGTAGAAAAAGCCAAGTCCGGCCACCCCGGCGCGCCCATGGGTATGGCCGACATGGCCGAAGTGCTCTGGAACCGCCACCTGAGCCACAACCCGGCCAACCCGCACTGGGCCAACCGCGACCGTTTTGTGCTCTCCAACGGTCACGGCTCGATGCTGATCTACGCGCTGCTGCACCTCACCGGTTACGACCTGCCGATGGAAGAACTCAAAAACTTCCGCCAGTTGCACAGTAAAACCGCCGGCCACCCCGAAGTGGGTGTGACGCCGGGCGTGGAAACCACCACCGGTCCGCTGGGCCAGGGCATCAGCAACGCGGTTGGCATGGCGCTGGCCGAGAAACTGCTGGCCGCTGAGTTCAACCAGCCAGACGCCAGCATCGTCGACCACTTCAGCTACGTCTTTCTGGGCGATGGCTGCCTGATGGAGGGCATCAGCCACGAGGTTTGCAGTTTGGCGGGCACCTTGCGCCTGTCCAAGCTGATAGCGTTTTATGACGACAACGGTATCTCGATCGACGGCCATGTTGAAGGCTGGTTTACTGACGACACCCCCAAGCGTTTCGAGGCCTATGGCTGGAACGTGATCCCTGCTGTGGATGGTCACAACCCAGCAGCCATTGACGCCGCCGTGCGCGCTGCCAAGGCGCAGGCTGTGCTGCCCACCGGCAAGCCGACCCTGATCTGCTGCAAAACCATCATTGGCCTGGGCTCCCCCAACAAGGCCGGCACCCACGATGTACATGGTGCGGCGCTCGGTGCGGCTGAAGTGGCGGCGACCCGCGAGGCGCTGGGCTGGACCTCGGCACCGTTCGACATCCCCACCGACATTGCCACCGCCTGGAACGCCGTGGCCCGTGGCGCGGCAGCCGAGGGCCAGTGGCGCGACCAGTTTGCTGCCTACCAGGCCAAATACCCGACCCAGGCCGCCGAGTTCGAGCGTCGGATGGCCGGTGAGCTGCTGCCCGGCTACGTTGCGCAATTGCCCGCCGTGCTGGCCGCCATCGCTGCCAAGGCCGACCCCGTGGCCACCCGCAAAGCCAGCCAGAATGCGCTGGATGTGCTGGCACCCCTGCTGCCTGAATTCTTTGGTGGCAGCGCAGATTTGACCGGCTCCAACCTGACCAACTTCAAGGGTTGCGTCAAGGCGGGCCGTGACACCTGGGGCAACCACCTGAGTTACGGCGTGCGCGAATTCGGCATGGCCGCCATCATGAACGGCATCGCCCTGCATGGTG
>JAQSDS010000245.1 GCA_029946045.1 Rhodoferax sp. | reverse complement strand
TTGCCGATGGTGTGCTGGGTCTGGCCCATGCACCACACCAGGGTGCTGGGGCGGTTCTCGGCCATCATGCGGGCCACGCGCAGCACCTGCTCTTCCTTGACGCCACACACTTCTTCAACCTTGTCGGGTGTCCACTGTGACATGACCTCGGCCTTGACTTTTTCCATGCCGTAGACGCGGTCATTGATGTACTGCTTGTCTTCCCAGCCGTTTTGAAACACGTGGTAGAGCACACCAAACAAAAAGGCGATGTCGGAGCCCGAGCGGATGCGCACAAACTCGTCGGCTTTGGCGGCGGTGCGAGTGAAGCGTGGGTCGACCACAATCATCTTGCAGCCATTTTCTTTGGCATGCAGCATATGCAACATGCTGACCGGGTGCGCCTCAGCGGCGTTGGAACCGATGTACAAGGCGCACTTGGCGTTTTGCATGTCGTTGTACGAATTGGTCATGGCGCCATAACCCCAGGTATTGGCGACCCCGGCCACCGTGGTGCTGTGGCAAATGCGCGCCTGGTGGTCGCAATTGTTGGTGCCCCAGAAGCTGACAAACTTGCGCAACAGGTAGGCCTGCTCGTTGTTGTGTTTGCTTGACCCGATAAAGTAAACGCTGTCCGGGCCGCTGGCCTTTTTGAGCTCTTGCATGCGGGCAGTGATTTCGGTCAGCGCAGTGTCCCAGCTGATGCGTTGGTACTTGCCGTTGACCAGTTTCATGGGGTAGCGCAGGCGGAACTCGCCATGGCCGTGCTCACGCAGGGCCGCACCCTTGGCGCAGTGCGCACCGAGGTTGATGGGCGAATCAAACACCGGCTCCTGACGTACCCAGACGCCGTTTTCAACCACCGCATCCACCGCACAACCCACCGAACAGTGGGTGCAAATGGTGCGTTTGATCTCGATCTTGCCCTCGCCCACCGCGACCTTGCCGGTGGCGGCTCCGGCCTTCTTCACCAATGTCAGTTGCGAAGCCGCCAGCCCGACACCCACCCCCAGACCCGAACGGCGCAAAAAAGCACGCCGATCCATGGTCGGCAGCGCCTGCGACAGACCACGGCGCAGACTGTGAACAAACGTTGCACGTGTCGCACTCTGGGCAGCTGATTTTTTGGTTAACAACATGGGAGTCTCCGAAAAAAACTTGATTCTTTGTGGGTCAGACCACTCGCGAAGCGATGTGCTCTGACCCCAACTGATTTAGCTTTGTGGCTCAGACCACTCGCGAAGCGATGTGCTCTGACCCCAACTGATTTAACTTTGTGGGTCAGACCACTCTAAACCCGCGCGGTCTGGTAGTAGTGCTTGACATGCTCGCTCAAAGCGTAGCCACCGCCCTTTTCAGGCTTGGGTCGGGGCAGCGTTGCAGCCGCTTCAGGCACCGCTTTGACCGACGGCAAAACCGCGACGGCAGCAGCCAAGGCACCGGCGGTGCCGGCACCAGCAAACAAGGTGCGCCTAGACAATCTGGAGGGTGATGAAGACATGGAAAGACTCCTCAGGTGAACTACTTATGATCGCAACGACATAGCTTTGATTTGACAGAATCTAACAACAAGTGCGCCAATGTTCAATGGGTAGAAACCCAAGCGCTGCCCCCTGTCGCGTCAGGGTCATATCTGTTTTGCGCGCCAGCCGGTGACGCCACGTCATGCCTCGGCCGTGCACAAGCAGATTGCATGCCATCAAACTAGCCTTCGGCCCGATGGCGAGCCTCCTACAAGATGCCAGCGCCCTCTGGGACCTACGCCCTGTGTGAGCGGCACTCTGTGTGAGCGGCACTCTGTGTGAGTGGCACTCTGTGTGAGTGGCACTCTGTGTGAGTGGCACTCTGTGGGAGCGGCGCCCTCGTCGCGAAGGTATTTGACTCCCGCACCTGCGTGCCAAGCCCACGCATGCCGCGCCAAACTGTCATGGCGTTTGCGACAAGTTGTCACGAGTCCAAGACGCTTGCCCTGACCTGCGGCCAACGCTTTCACCCTGCTGAAGGCCCTCAAACAGGTCAGTAAATATTTATACCCGACTAAATTAGTCAGGTCTGTGGCTAGAATTCGGCTACCCCATGATGCCTATTCCTCCGCCACCACTGCCTGGATCTGCGCCTTCGCCCCACCCGGAAGGCTGGCCGGATTGGTCCATTCTGGTCGTGGACGATGAGCCCGGCATGCGCAACTTTCTGCTCAAAAGCCTGGCGCCGCGCTGCCACCAAGTGCATGTGGCCAGCAGCGCCGAAGAAGGCGCGCAATGCCTGCAACAGCAACATGTGGACCTGATCATTCTGGACATTTCGCTGCCCGGCCAAAGCGGTGTGGCCTGGTTGCAATCGCTGCGCGAACAGGGTTTTCGAGGCTATGTCATTTTGATCACCGCCTTTGCTGACCTGGAAACAGCCATTGACGCCCTGCGCGCTGGTGCCTCCGACTTCATCCTCAAGCCATTTCGGGTGCCGCAGATCCTGAACGCCATCAAGCACTGCTTTGAATGCGCCCGGTTGGCGCGAGAAAACTTTGTCCTCAGGCATACCCTGTCCCGACAAATCGACACCAGCACCGGCCTCATTGGCCAGTCCAGCTTCATGCAAGCGCTGCGCGAGTCAGTGGCACGGGTGGCCATGGTCGACAGCACCGTGCTGCTGCAAGGGGAGTCGGGCACCGGCAAAGAAATGGTCGCGCGCGCGCTGCACCAGATGAGTCCGCGCCAGCACGGTCCGTTTGTCCCAGTCAACTGCGCCAGCATGTCGCCCGAGCTCATGGAAGGCAGCCTGTTTGGTTATGCCAAAAGCGCTGTCAAAGGGGCCAAGCATGCGCGTGACGGGCTGTTTTATTACGCCCAGGGTGGCA
The DNA here is from genome assembly GCA_029946045.1 of Rhodoferax sp. Classification (GTDB taxonomy): domain Bacteria; phylum Pseudomonadota; class Gammaproteobacteria; order Burkholderiales; family Burkholderiaceae_C; genus Rhodoferax. The sequence goes on along the minus strand of JAQSDS010000245.1, from coordinate 932 downwards.
CCTTGTTTCTGGATGAAGTGGCCGAACTGCCGTTGTCCGTGCAGGCGTCGCTGTTGCGCGCGCTGGAAGACCTGCATATTCGCCCGGTGGGCAGCAGCCAGTTGGTACCGGTCAATGTGCGCATCATGGCCGCCACCAACCGAAACCTCCGGGAGGAAGTGGCTGCCGGGCGTTTTCGCAAGGACCTGTATTACCGGCTGCAGGTGGTCGACCTCACGCTCTCGCCACTGCGTGAACGCCGGGACGACATCGTCGCTCTGGTCGCCTATTTCAATGCCCAATTGGCCCGGCGCATGGGCATGGCCCAGCTGGCCATCAGCGCATCGCAAATGAACTACCTGCTGCAATACGACTGGCCTGGCAATGCCCGCGAGCTGCGCAACCTGATCGAGCGTTCACTGATTTTGGGTGAGCTCAATGTGTCGGCCCTCTACGACGCCGCCGTGCACCACCCCATGGCCAGCCAGCTCGCCACCACCAACTTGCAAAGCCTTGAAAAACAACACATCCAATCGGTGCTCGACAGCGTGCAAGGCGACAAAGCCCGCGCCGCAGAATTGCTGGGCATCTCCAAGCGCACGCTGGAGCGCCGCTGCGCCGAATGGGCTGGCGCTTGAACCCACAGGGCTTGCGTCTGCGCTGGCAGCATCTGTCGGTGCGGCACAAGCTGATGGCTTTGTCCTTGTTGCCACTGGTGGTGGTACTGCCCCTGCTGGTGGCCGCGCTGGTGCTGTGGGGCAGCACGGCTTATGACCGCCTGCTGATCACCAAGGTACGCAGCGACCTGGCGGTGGCACAAGGCTACTTTGGCCAGGTGCTCGCTGAAGTCGACACCGGTACCCAGGCACTCGCCAACGCGCACACGCTGCACCTGGCGCTGGCTGCACCGCAGCCGCTGGCACTGCATCAGGAACTGGCGCAAGCTCGCCAGC
>JAQSDS010000244.1 GCA_029946045.1 Rhodoferax sp. | reverse complement strand
AGCACCACCGGAATCAGCACGGCATTGCCCACCAGTGACAAGGCCACACTGCCGCCCAGTTTGGCCGAGGCCAGCAAACGGCCTAGCAAGTCCTCAAAATTGGCGTTCAGGTGTTCCATGGCAAAGGTCTTGAGCCCGGCCACGTCAAACGACATGTGTAAGCCAAACTGCGACAGGAAAGGTTGCAGGAAGGTGTTGAAACGGTCCAGCATCGGCGGCACCTGCTCACGCAGCAAGGGCAACTGCTTGATCAAAATAGGCACCACCAGCAGCAGCAGCGCCAGCAGCATCAGCAAAAACACGATTTCCACGATCACCACCGCCAGCAAACGGGGCATGCGGCCCCGGCCGAGTCGGTCCAGCCAATCCACCACGGGTGTCAGCGCATAGGCCAGAATGGCTGCCACCACAAACGGCGTCAGCACGGGTGCCAGCAGCCAGAGCACCGCCAGTGTGCCCAGCAGCAGTGCCAACCAGGCAGTGGCTCTTTTTTGTGTGGAAGAAAATTGCATTGAAACGGCCAACGGGCCAACCCCTTAAAATCAGGCCAAATTCTATCGGGCTTGCGGCCTGCCGCCCGAACCACTTTTTTGCCTTACCTGAACCCAGCCATGACCCAATCCACCTCCCCTCTTTCCTACAAAGCCGCCGGCGTTGACATTGACGCCGGTGACGCGCTGGTGGAACGCATCAAGCCGCTCGCCAAAAAAACCATGCGCGAAGGCGTGCTGGCCGGCATTGGCGGCTTTGGTGCGCTGTTTGAAGTGCCCAAACGTTACCAGGAACCGGTGCTGGTGAGCGGCACCGACGGCGTTGGCACCAAGCTCAAGCTGGCGTTCGAGTGGAACATGCACGACACCGTGGGCATCGACCTGGTGGCCATGAGCGTCAACGACGTGCTGGTGCAAGGCGCTGAACCCTTGTTTTTCCTCGACTACTTTGCCTGCGGCAAGCTCGATGTGGACACCGCAGCAAGCGTGATTGGCGGCATTGCCAAGGGCTGCGAGCTGTCGGGGTGCGCCCTGATCGGCGGCGAAACCGCTGAAATGCCCGGTATGTACCCGGCCGGCGAATACGACCTGGCCGGTTTTGCTGTGGGCGCAGTGGAAAAATCAAAAATTTTGACTGGTGCCGATGTCAAGCCCGGCGACGTGGTGCTGGGCCTGGCTTCCAGCGGCGTGCACTCCAACGGTTTCAGTCTGGTGCGCAAGTGCATCGAACGCTCTGAGGCCGCAGGCACCGTGCCCGCCACGCTGGACGGCCAGCCCTTCAAGCAAGCCTTGATGGAACCCACTCGCCTTTATGTCAAGAACGTACTGGCGGCCCTGGCGGCCCACCCCATCAAGGCGCTGGCACACATCACCGGTGGCGGCTTGCTGGAAAACATCCCGCGCGTGCTGCCTGACGGCACGGCCGCCCATCTGGTCAAGGGCAGCTGGCCACAAACCGAGCTGTTTGCCTGGCTGCAAGCCACGGCGGGTATTGACGACATCGAGATGAACCGCACTTTCAATAACGGCATCGGCATGGTGGTCGTCATCGATACCGCCAACGCTGGGGCCTGTGCTGCCACGCTGCGCGCAGCCGGCGAGACGGTGTTTGAAATTGGCGTCATTGCCGAGCGCGGCGAAACCGCTGCCGTGCTGGTGCGCTGATGACTGCACATGGACCGGTACCGTCATCGCTCCATGAACCCAAGCCCATCGCGGCGAGGGCGCCGCTCCCACAGGCATCCTGATACTTTCACAGGCCGCCAGCCCTCGGGCCGCTGGATGTAACCATGTCCCCACAACCTCAGCCCCTGCGCAAACTCCCGGCCAGTATTTGGGCGCTGGGCTTTGTCAGCTTGCTGATGGATGTATCGAGCGAGCTCATTCACAGCCTGTTGCCGGTGTTCATGGTCACCAGCCTGGGCATCAGCGTTTTTGTGGTCGGGCTGATCGAAGGTGCCGCCGAGGCCACGGCGCTCATCGTGAAAGTGTTTTCTGGCGCCTTGAGCGACTACTGGGGCAAACGCAAACCCCTCGCCGTGCTGGGCTACGGCCTGGGGGCTTTAAGCAAACCGCTGTTTGCGCTGGCCAGCTCCAGCGGCTGGATCATCACGGCCCGGCTGGCAGACCGGGTCGGCAAAGGCATCCGCGGCGCACCGCGTGACGCACTGGTGGCCGACATTGCCCCGCCCGAACTGCGTGGCGCCGCCTTTGGCCTGCGCCAGTCGCTCGACACCGTCGGCGCATTTTTGGGGCCGATGCTGGCCATCGGTTTCATGCTGCTCTGGCAAGACGATTTTCGCGCTGTGTTTTGGGTGGCCACTGTTCCCGCCTTCCTGTGCGTGGCGCTGCTGGTATGGGGGGTGCAGGAGCCGGATCGGCCCGTGACCCACAAACGCATCAACCCGATCAGCCGCACCAACCTGGCACGTTTGAGTCCTGCCTTCTGGTGGGTGGTAGGCGTGGGTGCTGTGTTCACATTGGCTCGCTTCAGCGAAGCCTTTCTGGTGTTGCGGGCACAGCAAGGCGGCCTGGCGCTGGCCTGGACGCCGGTGGTGCTGATCGGCATGAACATCATCTACGCCGCATGCGCCTATCCGTTTGGCAAACTGGCCGACACATTGAGTCATACCAAATTGCTCGGCTGGGGCCTGCTGCTGCTGATCGCCGCCGACCTGCTGCTGGCCACCAGCAACAGTGGCTGGGTGTTTTGGCTGGGCGTGGCCTTGTGGGGCTTGCACATGGCGATGACGCAGGGCCTGCTGGCTGCCATGGTGGCCGACACCGCACCGGCTGATTTGCGCGGCACCGCCTATGGTTTTTTCAACCTGCTCAGCGGCGTGGCCTTGCTGTTTGCCAGTGGTCTGGCGGGTTGGCTCTGGCAATCTTTTGGCGCCTCGTTTACCTTTGTGGCGGGCGTTGGTTTTGCCACGCTGGCACTGGGCTTGCTAGCGCTGCAACCGCGTACCCTGGCCCGGTAGGATTCGACGGGCCAGTCACGCCAAGCATCGGATTCATCTCAATACAAGTTACTCCTGTTTATCGGTCGGTAGCCTGGCGTGAAGAGGTGGCAGTCTGAATTCATTGGGATGCATCCAAATCAACTTGATTTACGCCCAGTCGCTACCATATGCATGCTCAGGACCAGTTCCTTGGCATAGGAGATCTAGATGGTGCAAGTTCGCCCTCCCGCGGTCGCCGGGGCCTTTTACCCAGGCCGCAGCCAGACTTTGTCACACGACGTGTTGGCCATGCTGGCTGCGGCCAAACCAGGCGCTGAAAGCACGGCCACTGCCGTGCCCGCCCCCAAAGCCCTGATCGTGCCCCATGCGGGTTATATCTACTCCGGCGCCACGGCAGCGCAGGCCTATGCGCAACTTGCCGCCGTGCGGCACAAAATCCGGCGCGTGGTGTTGCTCGGGCCAGTGCACCGGGTGCCGGTGCGGGGCTTGGCTTTACCGGGAGTGGACTACTTTGCCACCCCCTTGGGTCAGATTGAAATCGACCAGGACGCGGTCGCCGCACTGCGGTCGCTGCCTCAGGTGGTAGTGAGTCCAGCTACGCACGCGCAAGAGCATTCGCTGGAGGTGCAATTGCCATTTTTGCAATTGACGCTGGATGACTTCAAACTGCTGCCGCTGGCGGTGGGGGACGCCACGCCGGCCGAGGTGGCCCAGGTGCTGGATGTGCTGTGGGGTGGTGACGAGACGCTGATCGTGATCAGCTCCGACCTGTCGCACTTTTTGCCTTACGCCACGGCCCAGGTCGTGGACAAAG
>JAQSDS010000243.1 GCA_029946045.1 Rhodoferax sp. | reverse complement strand
GGGCCGGTCAACGCGCGACAGGTCGGTTTGCAGCCAAAAGTGGTCTTTGTTGATGTCAACTCCAATCCACAGGCCAGCCACACCGTTCACGCGCTCGGCCACCGGCGTGTTCAGACCCAGCCGCTCTTTCAGTTCGGCTTCGATGAAGCGGTTGTGCGCGTCATCTCGCAGGGCTTCAACCACATCATTGGGCTCGCGCGGCTTGATCACCACCGCCTCCTGGTCCTTCATGGTCTTGAACAGCGACACCTGGGCAATTCCGTCGGAGTGCATCACCGCCACCCGGCTCATGTTGACCAGCGAGGCAATTTGCCGCGCCGTCTGAATCGCCCGTGGCTCCGCTTCGAGCTCGTTCAGCGTTTGTGTCCAGGCCAGCACGCTGCCCAGCAGCAGCAACGCCAGCAAGACAAAAGTACGCCAAAAAAGGCTCAGCCCCGACTTAGTTGCCATCTGGCACAAACACGTAGCCGACGCCCCACACGGTCTGGATATAGCGCGGCACCGTGGCATCAACCTCGACCAACTTGCGCAGTCGCGACACCTGCACATCCAGGCTGCGGTCAAATGGTTCAAAGTCGCGGCCGCGGGCCAATTGCGCCAGTTTTTCACGCGACAGTGGCTGGCGCGGGTGCCTTACCAGCGCCTTGAGCATGGCAAATTCACCGGTGGTCAGGCTGATCTCTTCCTGGTCCTTGCGCAAAATGCGCGCCCCCAGGTCAAAACTGAACGGGCCAAAACAAATCGTCTCGTTGTCGGCCGACGGCGACCCCGGGGCCTCCACCGGCGGGCGCCGGCGCAGCACGGCATGAATGCGGGCCAGCAACTCGCGTGGGTTAAAGGGCTTGCCCAGGTAATCGTCGGCACCCAGCTCCAGCCCGACAATCCGGTCAATGTCTTCGCCCTTGGCCGTGAGCATGATGATGGGCGTGCGGTCATTGCCACTGCGCAGCCGCCGGCAAATCGACAAACCGTCCTCGCCTGGCATCATCAGGTCGAGCACAATCAGGTCGACCGGTTCGCGCAGCAACACCCGTGTCAGCGCCTTGCCGTCCTCGGCCTGCAGCACCTCAAAACCCTCCTGGGTCAGGTAACGACGCAACAGGTCGCGAATGCGGGCGTCGTCGTCCACCACCAATATTTTGTCAACATGGTCAGAATTTACAGACATACTTTGTTCCCTGGCAATTTGTAACAAAGGCGATTTTGCGTGTTTGAACGCCGTTTTTTTTGTTTTTTTCAAACACGTTGACATGCTGTTACAAATTTCCCGCTGCGCATTCACACCCATCCACTAGGATAAAAACATGAAAAAACACACCCCATGGCTGATCGCAGGCGTCCTGCTGGCAGCATCCCAGGCCACCTTTTCCCAAAACCAGCCGCAGCCCCTGCCAAGCCAACGCGTGACCCTGTCGGCCAGCGCCACGGTCCAGGTGCCACAGGACGAACTCACGCTCACCCTCAGCACCCAGCGCGAGGGCAGCAGTGCGCCCGAGGTGCAAAACCAGCTCAAGACCGCGCTCGACGCCGCCCTGACGCTGGCCCGGCGCCAGGCGCAAAGCCCCTTGATGAACGTCAGTACCGGGCGTTTCGGGCTGTCGCCAAGGCATGACCGCAACGGCAAACTTGTCGGCTGGCAGGGCACGGCCGAGCTCATCTTGCAAGGCCGCGACTTCGTGCGCATCAGCCAGACGGCGGCGCAGCTACAAACCCTAAGCGTGGCCAGCGTCGTCTTTGGCCTCAGCACCCAGCAGCGCCAGGACGCGCAAGCCCAAGCCCAGAGCCAGGCCATCGAACAGTTCCAGAAAAGCGCCACTGACATTTCCAGAAGTTTCGGCTTTGGCGGCTACACGCTCGGCGAGATCCAGGTCAACGCCAACCAGCCGGGCCCGGTGCGGCCCTACATGATGGCGGCCAGCGTCAGGACACTGGCTGAAGATGCCGCACCCGTTCCGATCGAAGCCGGCCTGAGCCAAGTCAGCGTCAACGTGTCCGGGTCGGTGCAGTTGAAATAAAAAACTTCGGGTTTACACGCGTAGGCAGCGCCATAAGCCTTGACTAATATAGCCGTTCTTATTCACTTGACTGAAAGCCAAGCCATGAACCGCAGAACCCTGTTTGTCACCCTCGCCATCACTGGCGGGGCACTGTTAGCCACCGGCTGTGCCAGCACACCGCCAGCGCCCACGCCCCGTATCGTGATGCAGGTCAGCGACGGCGATGCCGCCAAATGGAACCTGGCCCTGAACGTGGCCGGCAACGCGCAAAAAGAGTTGGGGGCCGACAAGATCCAGGTGGAAATTGTGGCCTTTGGCCCCGGCATTGGCATGCTCAAGTTCGATGCCGTCACAGCCAACCGGGTCAACGACGCCATCAAATCCGGCGTTCAGGTGGTGGCCTGCGAAAACACCATGAGCTCGCAAAAGCTCGTCAAGGCCGACATGAATCCGAACGTCAGCTACGTGCCCGCCGGCGTCATCGAGATCATGAACCGCCAGCAACAAGGCTGGGCCTACGTCCGGCCCTGAGCTGGGGGCCGTCGCGGCGAGGGCGCCGCTTACGCGGGGTGCCGCAACTATTGCGCAGTCCAGCCGCCGTCCATGTTCCAGGCTACGCCGCGCACGTTGTTGCCGGCGGGCGAGCATAAAAACACGGCCAGCGCACCCAGTTCTTCGGGGGTGGTGAATTGCATGGACGGCTCTTTTTCGCCCAGCAACAGTTTTTTGGCCTCGTCATTGGGCAAGCCCAGGGCGGCGGCCTTGGCATCCACCTGTTTTTGCACCAGCGGCGTCAGCACCCAGCCCGGGCAAATGGCGTTGCAGGTGATGCCGGTGGTGGCGTTTTCCAGCGCAGTCACCTTGGTCAGGCCGACCACGCCGTGCTTGGCGGCCACATAGGCCGACTTTTCTGCCGAAGCCACCAGCCCGTGCACCGACGCCACGTTGATGATGCGGCCCCAGCCCGCCGCCTGCATGGCTGGCAGCGCCAGCCGCGTGGCATGAAAAGCGCTGCTCATGTTGATGGCGATGATGGCGTCCCAGCGCTCGGGCGGAAAATTCTCGACCCTTGCCACATGCTGAATGCCCGCGTTGTTCACCAAAATATCGACCCGGCCAAACTGTTCGGCCGCAAAAGCCATCATGGCGGCAATTTCATCGGGCTTGCTCATGTCGGCGCCGTGGTAGGCCACCTGCACGCCCAGTGCAGCCACCTCGGCCTGGGCGCCTGCCACATCGCCGAAACCGTTCATGACCATGTTGGCGCCCTGGGCCGCCAGGGCCTTGGCAACCCCCAGGCCAATGCCGCTGGTGGAACCGGTGACAAGTGCTGTTTTACCTTTGAGCATGGTGTATTTCTCCGAAAAAAATAATTGATTGGATCGACCCCGAACGCGATGGGACCCAGTTTGAATTAGGATGCTGCCATGGGCCCAACGACAACCGCAGGCCCATGCCACCCGGACATTATCCCGCCTCCTTTTTGATTGCAGACTTCGCTATGTCAGAACCCACCCTCGAATTTGTTACCTGCCCCAACGCCCAGGGCGGCCACCGCATGGCCTACTGGCAATGGGGACAGCCCGACAGCGGCCATGTGGTGCTGTGCGTGCACGGTCTGACACGCCAGGGGCGCGACTTCGACGTGCTGGCGCAAGCCCTGTGCTCCCAGGCCGCCAGCACCGGCCACAGTTTGCGCGTGGTCTGCCCCGACGTGGTCGGGCGCGGCAAAAGCGACTGGCTCACAGACCCCCAGGGCTACCAGATTCCCTACTATGTGTCCGAC
>JAQSDS010000242.1 GCA_029946045.1 Rhodoferax sp. | reverse complement strand
TGGTTTGCGGCGTCAACACCGGTCTGGCTGGTTTCGGCGCTGCCGACTCGAACGGCAAATGGACGGGTCTGGACATTGATGTTTGCCGCGCCCTCGCAGCCGCCACCCTGGGCGACCCCGAGAAAGTCAAGTACGTGCCACTGAACGCACAACAACGCTTTACCGCCTTACAGTCAGGCGAAGTCGATGTGTTGTCGCGCAACACCACCTTCACCATGACCCGCGACGCATCGCTGGGTCTGCATGCCACCGTCACAACCTATTACGACGGCCAGGGCTTCATGGTTCCGGTCAAGAGCAAGATCAAGAGCGCCAAGCAGCTCAAGGGTCAAACGGTGTGTGTGCAGTCCGGCACCACCACCGAGAAAAACATGACCGATTACTCCAAGGCCAACGGTCTGAACATCAAGCCCGTGGTGTTTGAAAAACTCGAAGCCGCTGAAAACGCTTATTTCACGGGCCGTTGCATTGGCTACACCACCGATGCCTCCGGTTTGGCATCCACCCGCAACAAAGTCGCCAAGGTCCCCGCTGACCACATCATCCTGCCTGAGCTGATCTCCAAAGAGCCGCTCGGCCCCATGGTGCGCCGTGGTGATGACGAGTGGTTTGCCATTGTCAAGTGGACCATCTACGGCCTCCTTGAAGCCGAAGAATACGGCATCACCCAGGCCAACGTGGACAGCCTGAAAACCACCAGCAAAGACCCAGTCGTCACCCGTATTCTGGGTGTTTCTGAAGACACCGGCAAGCTGTTGGGTCTGAGCAAGGACTGGATGGGCAACGCCATCAAGGCCACTGGCAACTACGGTGAAATTTTTGAGCGCAATGTGGGCCCCAAATCAGCCTTGGGACTGCCCCGTGGCGTCAACAACCAGTGGAATAAGGGCGGTCTGATGTACGCCTTACCAGTTCGTTAAGCCACGCAACGAGCGTAACAAGCGCAGCCTGATGTCGCCACAAGCGATTCACGCGGCGCTTTTTTGATGGATGCCACGCACAATGAAACCACAATCTCCTCCAAAAAAAAATAACTGGTCCTGGCGCAGTCAGGCCTTTCGGGGCCTGATTTACCAGCTGATCGCCATCACCGCCATCTCTGGTGTGGTCTGGTTTCTGGCCCACAACACCCTGGAAAACATGCGGGTGCGGGGCATCCAGAGCGGTTTTGACTTTTTGAACCAGGCCGCCGGTTTTGATATTGGCGAAAGCCTGTACCCCTTTGAATCGGGCGAAGCCTACTGGCGCGCCTTTTTGGTCGGCGTGACCAACACCTTGCGCGTGGCCGTGCTTGGCATCATTCTGGCGACCATCCTGGGTACGCTGCTCGGTGTTGGCCGCTTCTCGCGCAACGCTCTGGTGCGTGGCCTGTGCCAAGCCTATGTGGAATTTTTTCGCAACATTCCGGTGCTGCTGCAGCTCCTGATGTGGTACGTGATCCTGACCGAGGTGCTGCCCGCAGCAGCTGACGCCTGGGCCGTTGGCCCGCTCTTTTTAAGCAAAGGCGGATTGAACTACCCGATCCCGGTATGGGGCACGGGCCAGTTATGGGCGGCCTATGGGCTGCTGCCTGGCTTGTTGCTGGGCTGGGCCTATCGGCGCTGGGCCGTCAGGCAATTTGAAGCCACCGGCCAGGGCCGCAGCATGGTGCTGGTGCCCTTGCTGATTGTCCTGCTGGCCAGCGTGGCGGGCTGGGCTCTGGGTGGCGCGCCGACCGACTTCAACCGGCCATTCAAAGGTGATTTTGCCATTGAACAGGGCGGTGCCCTGACGCCTGAATTTTTGGCAGTCCTGATGGGCCTGACCCTCTACACAGCGGCGTTCATTGCCGAGGTGGTGCGCGGCGGGGTTGCATCCGTGGCTCGCGGTCAGGGCGAAGCGGCCTCGGCCCTGGGCTTGAACCGGAAGCAGGAAATGCGTCTGGTGATGCTGCCACAAGCCCTGCGCGTGATCATTCCGCCCCTGACTAACCAGTATTTAAACCTGACCAAAAACTCGTCGCTGGCGGTGGCCATTGGTTACCCTGATGTGGTGTCCATTGCCAACACGGCGCTGAACCAGACCGGCCGCGCGGTGGAATGCATTGCCATTGTCATGGTGGTGTACCTGATCACTTCACTGGGCACATCCCTGCTGATGAACTGGTACAACAGCCGCGCCGCCATCAAGGAACGCTGAACAGGAAGCAAGCATGAACAACTCAACTTTCCAACCGATTGCGCCGCGTCCAGCCCCCGTCAACACCGAAGGCCCGGTGGCCTGGGTCAAGGCCAACTTGCTGGCCGACTGGAAAACATCCCTGGCGACGCTCCTCATTGGCGCGCTGCTGCTGTGGCTGGTTCCCCAAATTCTGAACTGGGCCATCTTCAAAGCGGTCTGGGTTGCGGACTACGAAGCCTGCCGTGTCCAAGGCGCGGGCGCCTGCTGGGGCGTGATCACCGAAAAATACCGCATCATCATTTTTGGCCGCTACCCGTTTGAAGAACAATGGCGTCCGCTCATTGCCACCACGCTGTTGACCGGTTTACTGGTCGCCAGTTGTATGCGCATGTTCTGGCGCGCCTGGCTGCCGCTGCTATGGCTGGTGGTACTGACGGCATTTTTTACGCTCATGTATGGCAACTCGCTGGGCTTGAGCCGGGTCGAAACCGACCGCTGGGGCGGCCTGCCACTGACAATTTTGCTGGCCTCCATGTCCTTGGTGATGTCTTTTCCGTTGGCGCTGCTGATTGCGCTCGGTCGGCGCTCCAAGCTGCCGGCCATCCGCACTTTCTGCACCATCTATGTCGAGCTGATTCGCGGTGTGCCCTTGATCTCGGTGCTGTTCATGGCCTCGTTCATGTTCCCGCTGTTCATGCCGCCAGGTGTCAGCATTGACGTGCTGGTCAGGGTGCTGGTGGGCATCACGCTGTTTGCCGCCGCCTATTCAGCCGAGGTGATCCGGGGTGGTCTACAGGCGGTGCCCAAGGGACAGGTCGAAGCGGCGGCCACACTGGGCCTGTCGTACTGGCAAACCCAGCGCAAGATTGTGCTGCCGCAAGCCCTGGCCATGGTGGTGCCGGGCATCATGAACAACTTTATCTCGACCTTCAAGGACACCTCGCTGGTGACCATCGTGAGTCTGTATGAATTGACCGGTGCCATGAGCCTGGCACTCAACTCGGATTCCAACTGGCGACCGTTCACCATTGAAGGCTACGTCTTTATCGCCCTGATTTATTTTGTTTTCTGCTTCTCCATGTCGCGTTACAGCCACTGGGTCGAGACGCAGGTCAACAAGAGCAAATTGAGATAACAGTTATGCACAGTCATTGCGATGCGCCCCAAGATGCGGCAAGGCATGAACCCTGGATTGCCACGCTCCGCTCGCAATGACCAATTTCCTGTCCACGATTTTCAATACCACAACAGATCATCATCATGGCTGATACCAATACCCCCCCTCCCATCATCACCTTTGACAAAGTCAACAAGTGGTACGGCAACAACTTTCATGTGTTGCGCGACATCGACCTGACGGTCGCCAAGGGCGAGCGCATTGTCATTTGCGGGCCATCGGGCTCGGGCAAATCCACCCTGATCCGTTGCATTAACCGGCTCGAAGAGCACCAGCAGGGCCACCTGACGGTCGACGGCGTCGAGCTGACCGACGATGTCAAGGCCATTGACGCCGTGCGCAAGGAGGTCGGCATGGTGTTCCAGCAGTTCAACCTGTTCCCGCACCTGACGGTGCTGGAAAACCTGACGCTGTCACCGATGTGGGTCGGCAAGCTGCCCAAGAAAGAGGCCGAAG
>JAQSDS010000241.1 GCA_029946045.1 Rhodoferax sp. | reverse complement strand
TGACAACCAGACGCATCGGGCGCTGGGTGTGGTGCTGTGCATCAGCCCCTGGAATTTTCCGCTGGCTATTTTTGCGGGTCAGGTCGCTGCAGCGCTGGCCAGTGGCAACTGCGTGCTGGCCAAACCGGCCGAACAAACGCCGCTGGTCGCCGACGTGATGGTCAACATCCTGCACGAAGCCGGCGTGCCGATGGATGCGGTGCAACTGGTACCCGGCACCGGTGACGTGGTCGGTGCCGCGCTGGTGGCGCACCCGCAGGTGGCGGGCGTGATGTTTACCGGCTCGACCGAAGTGGCGCGCCTGATTGCAAAAACGCTTTCAAAACGTCTGAGCATGCAGGGCCGCTGCATCCCGCTGATTGCCGAAACCGGCGGCCAGAATGCCATGGTGGTTGATTCATCGGCGCTGGCTGAGCAGGTGGTGGGCGACGTGTTGTCGTCGGCCTTTGATTCAGCCGGTCAGCGCTGTTCGGCCTTGCGCCTATTGTGCGTGCAGGAAGACGTGGCCGAGCGCGTGCTCGACATGATCAAGCAGGCCATGCGCGAGTGGGTGATGGGCAACCCGGACCACATGCACACCGACGTGGGTCCGGTGATTGACGAGGACGCACGGTCGCAAATCGAGCAGCACATTGCCCGCATGCAGGCCGACGGCCAGCCGGTCACGCGCATGGCGCGCGACGAAAGCGCCGGCCAGGGCCATTTTGTGATGCCCACGCTGATTGAGATTGATGGCATTGCGCGTCTGCAGCGCGAGGTGTTTGGCCCGGTGCTGCATGTGCTGCGCTACCAGCGCGACGACCTTGACAAGGTGCTGGACGCCATCAACGCTACGGGCTACGGCCTGACTTTTGGTGTGCACAGCCGCATTGACGAAACCATTGCCCAGGTCACCAAAAGAGTGCAGGCCGGCAATGTTTATGTGAACCGCAACGTCATCGGCGCCGTGGTGGGGGTGCAGCCGTTTGGCGGCATGGGCTTGTCAGGCACCGGGCCCAAGGCGGGCGGGCCCTTGTACCTCTACCGCTTGTTGCAGGCCGACGAGGCGCAAAACAATCCGGCCCTCACCGCACTGGCAGACTCGCCCGCTTGCCGGTTGCTGGTGCCCGCCAGCACCGAGCGCCAACAGGCCGAGCCCGCCAGCCTGCAAGCTTTGGCGCTTTTACAGGATAACTTGCAAGGGCTTGCCCTCGTGACACCCCTGGGGGAATTAAGCCACGTTGAAGCGGTGCAGGCCAGCGCCGCCTGCGACGCCTACCTGGCCTCCAGCGTACTGGGCCAAACCTTCAAGTTGCCTGGCCCGACGGGGGAATCGAATCGTTACCAGTTGTTGCCGCGCGGCGCGGTCTGGGCTGTGCCACACACCGCCCTTGGGTTGGTCAATCAACTGGCCGCCGCCCTGGCCAGCGGCAACCGTTGCTGCCTTGAAACCCCGGCCGTGGACAGCGCTGTGGCACGCATGCACGCCGCGCTGCCACCCGAAATCAAAGCCTTTGTGCAACTCTGCAGCATCGAACAATTGCAAAGCGAAGCGCATCTGAGTGCCCTGCTGTTCGAGGGTGATGGCGACGCCCTGCAAGCCTTGGTGCCCCAGGTGGCACAGCGACCCGGCGCCATTGTGCGCATTGAAAGCCTGTCGCCCGCGCAATTGGCTGCGGGTGCGCTCTACGACCTGAGCGCCCTGATGCACGAGCAAAGCATGAGCACCAACACGGCGGCAGCAGGCGGTAACGCGCAGCTGATGACCATGGGCTGATTTTTATAAAAAGGAGACACAGATGACATTCAAGACACCACCATGAGGCTAGGGGTGAACCGCAAGCCAGTCCACAAACATTCATTTTTTTCAGGAAATCCATATGAAATTCAGCTCCCCCCTTTTGCCCCTGATGGGCGCGTTGACCCTGGCTTTTGCCAGCCAGGCTTTTGCCCAGGAACAAACTGTTGTGATCGGTTTGACCGGCCCCTTGTCGGGCCCCAATGCCTTTGCTGGCAAGGACAACGAGAACGGCGTGCGTCTGGCCGTTGAAGACCTCAACAGCAAGAAGATCTCGGTCGGTGGCAAAACGCTTAAATTTGTCCTGCAATCCGAAGATGACCAATGCGACCCCAAGGCCGGTGTCCAGGTGGCCCAAAAATTTGTCGATGGCGGCGTCAAATTCGTCATGGGCCCCTATTGCTCGGGTGTGGCGGTTCCCGCCTCGCGGATTTATAACGAAGGTGGCGCCATGATGTCCACCGTGGGTACCAACCCCAAAGTCACCCTGGGTGGTTACAAAAATCTGTTCCGGATCATCGCCAGCGACAACCAGATTGGTGCCGGTATGGCCAACTATGCGGCCAATGTGCTGAAATTCAAATCGGTGGCGGTCATTGACGACCGTACCGCGTTTGGCCAGGGCGTGGCTCAGGAGTTCACCAAAGAAGCCAAGCGCTTGGGACTGACTGTTGTGGGACAGGAGTTCACGACGGACAAGGCGACTGATTTCACCTCCATCCTGACCACTCTCAAGGGTAAAAATCCGGACGCCATTTTCTTTGGCGGCTACGCGCCGCAAGCCGCACCCATGACACGCCAGATGAAGCAACTCGCCGTCAAAGCCAAGTTGCTGGGCGGTGACACGCTGTGCAGCCCTGAAATGGGCAAGCTCGCAGGCGATACGGTCAACGACCTGGTGTTCTGTGCGCAGGGCGGCTCCATCCTGGACAAGACAGCCGCAGGTCCGAATTTCAAGGCCAAGTACAAGCAACGCTACAGCCAGGACGCTGACGTGTATGCCGCGCCGTTTTATGACCAGACCATGTTCATTGGTGAGTCCATCCAAAAATCAAATTCCCTGGATCCGGACAAGGTGGGCGCTCAAATGTACAAGTCCAGTTACAAAGGCATTGCGGGCACGTACGCCTATGACGACAAGGGCAACATGAAGCAGGCACCCATCACGGTGTACACCTTCAAGAACGCCGCACCGGTGCCGCTGGCCAGCTATTGAGCCCAGTCAACCCAGCGTGACCGGCATGCGGTGGCGGCCAAAGTGGCCGCACGTCGCGTCGAAGCGCCCGGCCACCGCGCTGCCGCAATCCGGGCAGTGACCCGAGGCGGTCAGCCGGTAGTCGTTGATCTGGTACCAGTCGCGCACGATCACTGGCGCCTGGCAGCTGGGGCAAAAGGTGGTGTCACCCGGGGTGTTGTGCACGTTGCCGGTGTAGACGTAGTGCAAGCCCTGCTTGAGCGCAATGTCGCGGGCCCGCACCAGCGTGGCCACCGGCGTGGGCGGCACATTCGCCATTTTGTAATCCGGGTGGAAGGCCGAAAAGTGCAGCGGCACGTCGGCCCCAAGCTCTTTTTTGATCCAGCCGCACATGGTGGTGAGCTCTTCGTCTGAGTCGTTGCGCCCTGGAATCAGCAAGGTGGTGAGCTCCAGCCAGACCTTGGTTTCGTGTTGGAGGTAGAGCAGGGTGTCGAGCACCGGCTGCAAGTGGGCACTGGTGAGCTTGAAGTAAAAGTCTTCAGTGAACGCTTTCAGGTCGACATTGGCGGCGTCCATCTTGGCAAAAAATTCGCGGCGTGGCTGCTCATGGATGTAACCCGCTGTGACCGCCACGGTCTGGATGCCCAGCACGTGGCAGGCGTCAGCTGTGTCCATGGCGTATTCGGCAAAAATTACCGGGTCGTTGTAGGTGAAGGCCACGCTTTTGCAACCATGCTGGCGCGCCGCCTTGGCGATCGCCTCGGGTGATGCCTGGTCCATCAGGCTGTCCATGTCGTGCGACTTGCTGATGTCCCAGTTCTGGCAGAACTTGCAGGCCAGATTGCAGCCTGCCGTGCCAAACGAAAACACGCTGCTTCCCGGATAGAAATTGTTTAAGGGCTTTTTCTCAATCGGGTCAATGCAAAA
>JAQSDS010000240.1 GCA_029946045.1 Rhodoferax sp. | reverse complement strand
CACGCGGTGGAGAGCACCGGCCGGGTGCTGCGCGACAACGTCTGGGGTCCGCAGGAAGAAGACGCGGTGCGCCGTGACTTCACCATCAATGCCATGTACTACGACCCCGAGACGCAGATTGTGGTGGACTACCACCATGGCATCAAGGATGCCAAGAACCGCGTCATCCGTATGATTGGCGACCCCGTGGCGCGGTACCGCGAGGACCCAGTGCGCATCATCCGCGCCATCCGTTTTGCGGCCAAGCTCAACGGCCTGGGCTTCAAGCTGGAGCCCAAAACCGCCACGCCACTGGTCAAGTCCCGGGCGCTGCTGGCCGAGGTGCCGCAAAGCCGCCTGTTCGACGAAATGCTCAAACTGCTGCAAACCGGCCACGCATTGGCATCCATTGAGCAACTCAAGGTGCTGGGCATGGCACACGGCATTTACCCGCTGCTCGATGTGGTGGTGGAGCGCGGCGAATCACCTTTTGTTAAATCCGCTTTGCAGGACACCGACCGCCGGGTCGGTGAGGGCAAGCCCGTGGCGCCCAGCTTTTTGCTGGCCTGCGTGTTGTGGGCTGATGTGCGTGATGGCTGGGCGACACGCATGAAAAATCAGCAGCATTCCCACCCGGCGCTGCAGGATGCGATCGAAGACGTATTCAACGCCCGCATTGGCGATGTGTCCGGGCGTGGCAAGCTGGCGGGTGACATGCGTGAAATCTGGTTGATGCAACCGCGCTTCGACAAACGCGTGGGCAGCGCGCCGTTTGGCCTGGTCGAGCAGGCGCGCTTTCGGGCGGCCTTTGACTTCATGCGCTTGCGCGCTGAAAACGGCGAGCTTGACATGGTGCTCTCGGATTGGTGGGAGGCGTTCAGCATGGCCAATGACGACCTGCGCAACGACATGGTCGATGAAGTCAAGCTGGAGCAGCAACAGCGCGCCCGTCCGGCGCGGGCGCCGCGCCCCCCCCGGGTGCACTCGGTGACCAGTCGGACAAATGCCGACGCGTCCCCGCAAGCCGCCGCTGATGACGTAGCGACGGACCTGTCTGACTTGCCACCTGACGCCGTTTTGACCGCCGGCTCCGAAGCACCCAAGAAGCGTCGCCGCCGTCGCCGTCCGACCGGTCGCAGCGCAGGTGATGCGCCGGCGCAAGACCCGCAAGCGTGACAGCACAGCATGGCAGGTGCCGAACGCCCTGAGGTACTCGCCTACCTTGCGCTCGGGGCCAACCTGGGCGATGCGCAGGCGACACTTCGGGCCGCCACAGTCAGCATTGCCGCTTTGCCCGCTACCCGGCTGGTGGCCGCGTCCAGCCTGTACCGCACGGCTCCGCTGGAGTCAACCGGGCCTGATTATTTGAATGCCGTCATGGCTGTGGCGACCCGGCTGAACGCGCCTGAATTGCTTGAATGCCTGCAACAAATTGAAAACCTGGCCGGACGAGAGCGGCCGTACCGCAACGCACCGCGCACACTCGACCTCGACCTACTGCTCTACGGCCACGCCAGCATCGACAGCCCGGCGTTGCAGGTGCCGCACCCGCGCATGTTCGAGCGTGCTTTTGTGTTGCTGCCGCTGGCCGAGATTGCGCCGGACCAGGTGAGGGCAGAGCAACTTGGTGCCGTCGCTGGCCAGGTGATTGAACGCCTGGCCGGTCCCTGGTGCTGAACCGGTTTAAGCCAGTTCGGCAATCAGCTCGATTTCGACGCAAGACCCCAGCGGGATTTGCGCCACACCAAAGGCGCTGCGCGCATGTGCACCTTTGGCGCCAAAAACCTCGCCAATCAACTCACTGGCACCGTTGGTCACCAGATGCTGCTCGGTGAAGTCGCTGGTGGAGTTGACCAAAGACATCAGCTTGACGATGCGCTTGACACGGTTCAGGTCGCCCACGGCGGCGTGCAGCGTGCCCATGAGGTCAATGGCGATCGCTCGCGCAGCGGCTTTGCCTTCTTCGGTACCGATGTTCTTGCCGAATTGACCCACCCAGACTTTGCCGTCTTTCTTGGCCAGGTGGCCGCTCAAAAATACCAGGTTACCGGTCTGGACAAAAGGCACGTAGGCGGCTGCCGGGGCGGCCACCGGCGGCAGAGTGATACCGAGTTCAGTGAGTTTGGCGTAAATGCTCATGTTTTTCCTTTTTTGTTAGGGCTGGTTAAAGCTTGAATTTTGGCATTGGCTTTGGCTCTGGATTGACCCAAAGTCCTGGCTTTGACTCTGACTCTGCGACTGGCTCTGCGTTTGACGTGAGGTGACCTGGGCCGGGGCTAGCGGCTCCACGGTGACACCCACCCGCAGCGTGTGGCTGGCGCCACCGTGGATGACGCCGCGTATGGGTGACACATCGGAAAAATCACGACCCATGGCCAGCGTGACATAGTCCTCCCCGGGCGAGGGCCAGCCGGCGCGGTCGTTGGTGGGGTCCAGGTCGACCCAGCGCTTGCCTTCGGGTAAGTCTGGCACATAGACGGCGGCCCAGGCGTGAGAGGCATCGCTGCCCTTGAGTTTGACGGTGCCGGGTGCCGCTTCGGTGAGTAAGTAGCCACTGACGTAGCGCGCCGGCAGGCCCATGTTGCGCAGGCAGGCGATCAGGATGTGGGCGAAATCCTGGCACACGCCCTTGCGCTGCGCTAGTGCTTCGAGCGCGGGGGTATTGACCTGGGTGCTTTGGCTCTCGTAGGTGAAGTCGCTGTAAATGCGGTGCATCAGGTCGATGGCGGCAGCCAACAGTCCGGTGCCCGCGCTAAAGCTGGGTCGGGCGTAGGCGAAAAATTCTGCGTGGCGCGGCACCATCGGGGACGCAAAAACGAACTCGGTGGCAGCGTCAAAACTGCCATGCGCCTGGTAACGAAAGTGTTCTCGCACGGCATCCCAGCCCATGTCGCTTTGCGGCAGGTGCACCGCCTGAGTGACCACCTGGCTGTTGGCCAGCACCCGCAATTGGGTGTGCGGAACCTGCAGCGCGAAGAAGCTTCGGCTGTTGCCAAAGACGTCCAGCGTGGTGTTGATTTGAGCTGGCTCGGGCGTGACCTGCAGCCTGTGGCCCAGCAGCGTCTGGGTAGCACTGTCCAGCGGTATCAGGTAGGCCATGTGCTGCGCCGTCTCGACGGCAGGCACGTAGTCGTATACCGTCTCATGGGTGATTTGCAGCTTCATCCGGCCCCCAGACTCTGGTTGGCCAGGCCGCTGTGGGTGAAATAAGTGGCGCTGATCTCGTCGGATACATCAAAGCTGGCCTGGGTGCACTGGTACAAAACGTCCTTGAGCAAGGCATAGCGCAAGGACTGTTCGCCAGTATCCGAGCTGCTGACCTGTGTTTGCACCGGGGTCACCAGGTCGGGCGCTTCATCACACAGCTGGGCCAGACCCCAGGAGCTGGGGTTGGGCACCTTGAGCGACAGGGCGCAGAGCCGATTCGGCTCGCTGCCAGCCAAGCGGGCCAGGCGCCCGCGCAGCGTGTGGGCGATCCAGGAGATCGAGCGCGGGTTGTCGCGGTCAATGACCAACAGGTCGACCAGTGCGGCCATGTCCCGGCTTTGTTGAAATTGGGCATGAAAGGTGAGGGCGCTGTCAAACAGTTCCACCATGGCATCAAAGCCACCCTCGGTGTGCAGGCTGCCGGTGTTGAGACCGCGCATCAGCGCCGACGACAAAAATCCGAGCCGCTCGATGTGGCGACCAATGCTGAGCAGGCGCCAGCCGTCATCGCGCGTCAT
The DNA here is from genome assembly GCA_029946045.1 of Rhodoferax sp. GTDB lineage: Bacteria > Pseudomonadota > Gammaproteobacteria > Burkholderiales > Burkholderiaceae_C > Rhodoferax. Next base: position 204 of record JAQSDS010000240.1, on the reverse strand, counting down.
GCGGTCAGTTTGGGCGCCGGTGATGGCCGCCATGTGGTCGCTGCTGTCCTTGAGAATTTGCAAGGCTTGCAGCGCTGAAAAATCGGCACGCCGGCGCTGTGCCGCGCAGCGCTCAAAAAGTTCGTCTTCGCAGCGGATGATGATGCGCCAGTGCTCTTGTGACAGCCGCTCGCGCACGCTGGAGCCGACCATTTTGAGGGCGCG
>JAQSDS010000239.1:3635-3922 GCA_029946045.1 Rhodoferax sp. | reverse complement strand
CGGCGGCTGGCTGGCGTTGGCCAACAGCAAAATTTCGTCGCTGTGGCGGCTGCAGCGTTGCGTCCAGGCGCTGGCGTCCGCATCGCCCACCAGCAGCACAAAGTCGTGTGCCAATTCCAGGCGGTCAAGGTACTGGGCGATGCGGCGGTTGACGGCGCTGTCGGTGGCCGCACTGCGCGCCAGGCCTGGCTGCTCTAGGGCCGTATCGACACTGGCTGCATCCACCAGGCAGACCTTGCCCATGCGGCCCAACTGGGCGGCCAGACGCCGAGCAAAGTCGGCGGCAT
>JAQSDS010000239.1:0-3625 GCA_029946045.1 Rhodoferax sp. | reverse complement strand
ATCAACACCTGCGGTCACCGGCAGCAAGGCCATGGCCAGCGGCGGTGGCACGGCCGTGCGCGGGCTGGTATTGGTGAGGCGCTTGATCATCTGGCGGGTCAGCGCAATTGACATCTGCGCGCTGCTGGCCAGCAGGCTGGTGAATTCGGACTTGGCCAGGCGCACCAGCACCGAGTTGCGGATGGCCACCACCGTGGCCGTGCGCGGCTCGTCGGTGTAGAGACTCATTTCACCAATCACCTCGCCCCGCCCCATCTCGCGCACCATGTGCTCGACACCGTCGTCGCCCAGCACCGTGGCCCGCAGGCGCCCGCTGATCGACAGGTACATGGCGTCACCATGCTCGCCCTGGTACATCAAGGTGTCACCAGCAGCCAGCTCCACCCAGGTCAGGTGACTGCGCAAAAGCTGCAAGGCCTGGGCATCAACGTCGCCAAGCATGCGTTGCAAATGGTGGGTGAGCACCTGCTCAGGGTAGTCGGTCTGCATGGGCATCCTGTCAAGATGTGGGGCTAAGGCTTAAAACAAGGTCGTCACGCGCACGGTGTCCATGGTGGGTTCGGTGCTGACCTGCAGCGAGCCATTGCGGGCCAGCCGGATCATCTTGTCGTTGTCAGGCAAAATTTCGGCCAGGAAGCCGCGCACACCGCGCGCCTTGGCGTGGCGCACCATACACGCCTGCAGGCTGGACCCCAGGCCGCAGCCCTGCCAGTCCGGGTGCACCATGAAGGCGGTTTCGGCCAAATTGGTGGACGGGTCGACAAAATAACAGCCCTGGGCCACGATCTGTGCGCTTTCACGGCTGCCGATGGCCGCAACAAAAGCCACTTCGGTCTCAAAGTTCAGGTTGCACAGGCGCTGCACCTCCTTGTTGGACAGGCCCCGCACCTTGCGAAAAAAGCGGGTGTACACGTCTTGCTCGGGCAAACAATGGAACAACGCGCGAACAGCCTCACCGTCCGACGAGGTCGCCGGACGCAGCAACACCTGCCTTTTGTCGCGCAGCACCACGCCCTGCTCTTCTTCCACCGGATAGGCCCGCATGTTGTGCAGGGTTTGCCCCGGCGGCAAGTAACCCAGCGCCTGGGCCTGCGCGAACAGCTCGGCCCGAAACCTGGGGTGTGCCACTTCAATCAGTGCCACCGCGCGCTCGCGGATGGACTTGCCAAACAGGTAGGCCATACCAAACTCGGTAATCACGTAGTGCACCGCCGTACGCGGCAGGCTGGCGCCCTCCCCGGGTTGCAGGACAGCCCGGATGCGCGAGGTTTCACCGTCGTCTTCGGTGGATGTCAGGCAAATGATGGGCTTACCGCCCTCGGACAAGGAGGCACCTTCCAGAAATTCCATCTGGGCCGCCATGCCGCTGTAGTAGTCGCCCTGCAGCTGGTCCACACAGACTTGGCCCGTGAGGTCGATGGCAAAGGCCTGGGTGACCGACACCATGCGGTGCTGCGCCGCGATGGTGGCGCTATGGCAAACCACTTCGATTGGCTGAAACGAAAACAGCGGATTGCGGTCGATCAGGTCGTAGAGCCGGCGCGAACCCATGGCAAAGCTGGTCACGATCTTGCCGACCTGGCTGCTTTTGCGCTTGCCGGTCAAAATGCCGCGCTCAAGCAGCGGAATGATGGCGTCGGTCACCACGTCAGAGTGGATGCCAAGGTCTTTGCGGTCGGCCAGGTATTTGAGCGCTTCGTTGGTGATGCGGCCCAACCCGATTTGCAGCGTGGAGCCGTCTTCGATGATGCCGCTGATATAGCGCGCAATCTGCTCCATGGCCTGCTCGGATGCCGGCGGGTGCACAAACTCGATGACCGGGGTGTCGACCAACACCAGTTGGTGGATCTGGCTGATGTGCAGGGTTGAGTCACCCATGGAGCGCGGCATGGCCGGGTTGACCTCGGCAATCACCAGCCGGGCCCTGGCCACGGCAGCGGGAATCACGTCCACCGAAATACCCAAGCTGACATAACCAAACTCGTCGGGCAAAGACACCTGGATCAAAGCCACATCGACTGCAATCCGGCCAATTGCGATCAGGCCCGGCACCCGGGCGATCGACATCGGCACATACTCCGCCAGCCCCTGCCTGACGGCGGCGCGCATGTCCTGGCCGACAAAAAAAGTACGGTGTCGGTAATGCGAGATGCACTGCCCCTGCGCGTCGTGTGGCACGGCATGGTCAGTCAAAAAGTGCACCAACTCCACGTCGGCGGGTCGTGGCTTGCAGGCTTCCAGCGCCGCCACCAGCGAGCGCGGCGTGGCGCAAGCCGTACCAACAAACACATGATCGCCATCACGCACCTGCAGCATGGCTTGCCCGGCGTTGGTGAGCTTGTCAGCGTACGCCTGCAGGCCCGCGGGCAATGCATTTTGGGTCTCGGGCGCTGGCGCCCCGCCCAAGCGGGCGCGCAAACCATTGCCCAGGCGGGTCAAGAGAGTGTCAGCTGGTGGGTCCATGGAACATACTGGATAGGTGGATAGGCACCCAGGCGAATGGGTTGCTGTTAACTAAAGCCAAGTGATCTGACCACTGATCGGCTCATCTTACTGATTCAAGTCAAACTTTTGAAGCGGGTTACACCCAGTTTGCATGAACCGCAATTTCAGTTAGCATGCGCGCGATAGAGGTTGTTACCCCTGCCAGATGGCTGCTTGGCTGGCGCGCAACCTTGGAGTAGGTCATCAGGAGAAAAAAATGTACCCTGTCACACGTGCAAAACTCCCAAAATTGAGCGTCCTGGCGCTTGTGGTCTACACCGCTTGGGGCATGTCGGCGTGGGCCTTGCCGCAGGGTGCCACCGTAGTCAACGGTCAGGTGTCGGTGGCGCAGCCAGCCGTCGGCGCACAAGTCATTAACGCGTCCAATGGCGCCATCATCAACTGGAAACAGTTTTCCATTGGCGCCGGTGAAAGCACCCAGTTCATCCAGCCCTCCAGCACCAGTGCGGTACTGAACCGGGTGGTAGGCCCCGATGTCTCGCAGCTGCTGGGCCAGCTCAAGGCCAACGGCCAGGTTTTTTTGATCAACCCGAACGGCATTGTGATCGGCGGCGGCGCCCGCATTGACACCAACAGCTTCGTTGCCTCCACGCTTGACATGACCGATGCCGACTTTTTGGCTGGCAAATTGCGCTTTTTTGAAGGCTCAGGAGCCGGCCGGGTGCGCAACGACGGCATCATCACCGCAGCCCCCGGTGGGCGCATTGTGCTGATCGCGCCCGACATCGAAAACACCGGCATCATCCAGGCACCTGACGGGCAGATCCTGCTGGCGGCCGGGCGCAAGCTGGAAATTGCCAGCCTCGACCTTGACGGCGTCACCTTTGAGATCCAGGCACCGACCGACACCGTCTTGAACCTGGGCAAATTGCTGGCCGAAAACGGCGCGGTGCAGGCGTTTGCCGGCAGCTTGCGCCACAGCGGGGAAATCCGCGCCGGTCGCATGGTGCAAGGCAGCGATGGCAGCATCATGCTGGCCGGTAGCAACGACCTGACACTCACCTCTGACAGCATCACCCGCGCCGATGGGGCGAGTGGAGGCACGATCGTGTTGCAAAGCGCCAACGGCACGGCGCGTGTCGCTGGCGCCGTGAGCGTGACCGGCACGGCGGGTGTCGGC
>JAQSDS010000238.1 GCA_029946045.1 Rhodoferax sp. | reverse complement strand
TGACTTTTGGCCTGAGTTACCTCATACTGGAAGTGGTGCAATTGGTCTGGGGCCGAGGTTCGGTCGATTACCGCGTGCCTGTGGCCCTGGATGGTCCGCTGATGACCTTGTTTGACATCCAGTTCCCGCTTTACCGCGCCTTCATGATGGCTGTGGCCTTGCTGATGTTGGCGGCTCTGTGGCTGGTGCTGACACGCAGCCGGATTGGGCTGGTGATCCAGGCAGCCCTGACGCACCCCGGCATGGTCGAGGCGCTGGGGCACAACGTACCGCGCGTGTTCATGTGGGTGTTTGGCGGCGGTTGCGCGCTGGCCGGCCTGGCCGGCGTTTTGGGTGGCAATGCCTTTGTCACCGAGCCGGGCATGGCAGCGGCGCTTGGTGGCATCGTTTTTGTCGTGGTGGTGGTGGGAGGCGTCGGCTCGCTGGGTGGAGCCTTTCTAGCTTCCTTGCTGATTGGGCTGATGCAAACCTTTGCTGTCGGCCTGGATGTGTCCGTGGCGCCAATTCTGCCTTATCTGATGCTGGTGCTGGTGCTGATTTTTCGGCCCAGGGGTCTGGCTGGCGCGCGGGGCGACTGATGCAGCGCCGCGTGGTCTGGAGCCTGTACGCGCTGCTGCTGGCGCTGGTGCCGCTGGTTTTTACCAGCAGCTTGAGTCACACCCTGCTGAGCCAGATGGGCATCGCCATCATTGTCTGCCTGAGCTACAACATGCTGCTCGGTCAAGGTGGCATGCTTAGTTTTGGACACGCCGTGTATTCGGGCATGGGCGCCTTTCTGGCCATGCATACGCTCAAGCTGGTGAGCGTCGGGCTGTGGTTGCCTGTCAGTCTGGTTCCCCTGGTGGGCGGTTTTTCCAGCCTGGTGCTGGCCTTGCTGCTGGGCTGGGTGAGCACCAAAAAAGCCGCTACGCCGTTTGCCATGATCAGCTTGGGTCTGGGTGAACTGGTGTGGGCCATGGCGCTGATGGTGCCGGGGTTCTTTGGCGGCGAGGCTGGAGTGACTGGCAACCGGGTGGTGGGTAGCCCGGTGCTGGGGGTCAGCTTTGGCCCACAGATCGAGGTCTACTACCTGATCGCCTTGTATACCTTTGTCTGCACCGCGCTGATGTACGCCTTGACCCGCACGCCCCTGGGGAGGATGTTGAACGCGGTGCGTGACAACCCGGAACGGGTCGCTTTTGTCGGCTACGACCCGCACATGGTGCGTTACCTGACGTTTGTGATCTCTGCCTTTTTTGCCGGCATTTCTGGCGGCCTGGCAGCCTTGAATTTTGAAATCGTGACGTCCGAAGTGCTGAGCAGCCACCGTTCAGGGGCCTACCTGTTGTTCACCTTCCTGGGGGGCACCACGTTTTTCTTTGGCCCCATGATTGGCGCCATTTTGATGGTTCTGGCGTTTGTGTTGCTATCGGAGCTGACCCAGGCCTGGTTGCTGTACCTGGGGCTGATCTTTGTCGTGATGGTGATGTTTGCGCCCGGCGGCGTGGCGGCGCTCATCATGGCCAACCTGCGCTTGGCAAAGTCTGGCTATATGCGGCGACTGTGGCCGGCTTATCTGACCCTGCTGGCCACTGCCGCGCTGGCCTTGACGGGTGCAGCGGCATTGCTGGAAATGGTTTATCAGCTGCAAATGGGTTCCACGTTAGGTACTGAGTTGCGCTTTTTGGGCATCGCACTGGATACCCAGGCGCCCGGCAGTTGGCTGGGGGCAACCATGCTCATGTTGGTCGGCCTGGGGCTGTTCGAGTTCAGACGTCGCCCGTTTGTGCGCGTTTGGGATGAGATCCAGCAAGCCATCGCGCAGGACAGCATGCGCCGGGAGCTGCCTTGAAGCCGACTCAGCCGCCCTGCGCCCTGGCTTTGACCGGCTTGAGCAAGCGCTTTGGCCAAACCGACATCATTTGCGGCATGGACATGAGTGTGGCGCCCGGTGAGCGCATCGGCATCATCGGCCCCAATGGCGCGGGAAAATCAACGCTGTTTAATTTGATCAGCGGGCGTCTTCAGCCTGACAGCGGTCAGATTTCGCTCCATGGGAGTCGCATTGACGGCAAAAAACCTTACGAGATCAACCGCCTGGGCCTGGCGCGCAGTTTCCAGGTGAGCAATATTTTTTCGCAGCTCAGTGTTTTCGAGAACCTGCGCTGTGGCTTGCTTTGGAGCCTGGGCTACAAATACACGTTTTTTAAGTTTCTGCTTGACCTCGACGATGCGCGTGACCGGGTCGAGGCCTTGCTGACCTTGCTGCACCTTGGCAAGCAGCGCGACACGCTGGCCATGCACCTGAGTTATTCCGAACAACGTGCGCTGGAGGTGGGTATCACCATCGCCAGTGGTGCCAGCGTGATTTTGTTGGACGAGCCCACGGCGGGTATGAGCCAGTCCGAGACCAGCCGCTTCATTCACCTGATCAGGACTGCCACGGAAGGCAAAACTTTGTTGATGGTCGAGCACGACATGGGGGTGGTGTTTGGCCTGGCCGACAGGGTGGCGGTACTGGTCTATGGCCAATTGCTGGCTTTCGACACCCCCGACGCGGTGCGTGCCAATGCGCAGGTGCAGCAGGCCTATCTGGGCTCGGCGGCGGAGCAAGCGGGGTTTTTGTGATGCTGAAAATTGAACAACTCCACGCCTTCTACGGCAAAAGCCACGTACTGCATGGGGTGTCGCTGCACGTGGAGCCGGGTGAAATTGTGGCCTTGCTGGGGCGCAACGGCTCAGGCCGCTCCACTACCGCCAAAGCCATCATGGGGCTGGTGGCGTCGCAGGGCTCGGTGCTTTGGCGCGGAGAGCAGATGCAGGGTAAAAAAACGTTTGAGATTGCGCAGTCGGGTCTGGGCTATGTGCCAGAGAGCCGGGACATTTTTCCTACGCTCACGGTGGAGCAAAACCTGGTGCTTGGGAAAAAACAGGGCCAAACCACGGGTCGCTGGCCGATGGTCAAGCTGTATGCCATGTTCCCGCAACTGAAAGCGCGCCAGCATACGGAAGCGGGCGTGCTGTCAGGCGGCGAGCAGCAAATGCTGACGCTGTGCCGCTGCCTGATGGGTGACCCTGAGCTGATCATCATTGACGAGCCAGCCGAGGGCCTGGCCCCCCAAGTGGTCACGCTGCTGGGGCAGTTTCTCAAGACACTCCGGGCAAGCGGAATGTCAGTGCTTTTGATCGAGCAAAAGCTCGCCCTGGCGTTAGACCTGTCCGACCGCTGCTACGTGATGGGTCACGGCAGCGTGGTGTTTGAAGGCACGCCGCAACAGCTGCGCCAGGCCTCCGCCATCCGCAAGGAATGGCTGGAGGTGTAAGGCCTGGCCCGGCGTGCTTAAGCGGTCGCGCCAGCCAAGACGGCGTTGAAGGTGACGCTGGGGCGCATGACTGCCACGACTTTCTGCTTGTCGGCCAAAAAGTAGCCACCAATATCGACAGGCTTGCCCTGGACGGCCTTGAACTCGTCCATGATTTTCTGTTCGTTGTCGGCCAGCGCTTTGGCCAAAGTCGTGAATTGGCTCTGCAACTCTTTGTCTTGCGTCTGCGCCGCCAACTCCTGGGCCCAGTACATCGCGAGGTAGAACTGGCTGCCGCGATTGTCCAACTGGCCTGTCTTGGGCGACGGGCCTTTGTTGTTGTCCAGCAGTTTCCCGGTGGCAGCGTCCAGCGCCTTGGCCAATATTTTGGCCTTTTCATTGCCGTTTTTGATGCCCAGATCTTCCAGGCTCACAGCCAGCGCCAGGTATTCACCCAGCGAATCCCAGCGCAGGTGGTTTTCTTCCACCAGTTGTTGCACATGCTTGGGTGCGGACCCACCGGCACCGGTTTCGTACATGCCGCCGCCGGCCATCAAGGGCACGATGGACAGCATCTTGGCGCTGGTGCCCAATTCCATGATGGGGAACAGGTCGGTCAGGTAGTCGCGCAGGATGTTGCCGGTCACCGAGATGGTGTCCAGGCCGC
>JAQSDS010000237.1 GCA_029946045.1 Rhodoferax sp. | reverse complement strand
CAAATTTTTTTAACAAAACCCATGGAGATTTGATTCATGCAGACAAAACACACTACTGGACGGCGCCTGACGCTTATCGCGGCTGCGCTCTCCACCTCTTTCGCCACACAGGCGTGGGGAGACGACTTGCCCTCAACGGGCAAAGAATCCTCGCCCTGGCAGGTCGATACAACCTACGAGAACCACACGGTATATCGCGGAAACACGGGCTTGGCCAAGTTTCGCAATACCTTGCAGGCCGAACTCGAAAAGAAGGCTGACAATGGCTGGGGCATCCACGGCATTTTGCGAGGTAGCTGGGACGGCGTTTATCGCATGAACAGCAGTGAGTATGGCAAGGATGCGGGTGGGGCAATCAACATGCAGTCCACGACCCCTGGGGGTGATTTGATCACGCCTTGGGGGACCGGGCCCATCACCAACTCGGCCGTCAACGGTTTAGGGTTGACGAACAATAAATTTGTCGACACCTACCCAGCCAGCAACCCAAATGCAGGAATGCGAGTACTCGGCGATCGTTGGCATGGTATCGATGGCGGCGTTGCCTTTGGTGTTCCTGTCCGACCATGCAATGTCGATAGTCGTGGCTGCCGAGACTTTGGCGGCTATGGCGACCAGACGCTTTCAGAGCTCGAGGCACCTGAATTCAACAATCGACTGGATTTCGTTCGAGAACTGTATGCCAAGAAGACATTCGATTTGGACGATGGCAAAAACTTGTTTCTGAAGTTCGGCAAGCAGCAGGTTGTTTGGGGTCGTTCGGATCTCTTTCGTGTTTTGGACGTCATTAACCCGGTTGATTATTCGCGCAACAACATTTACGACGAACTATCAGACATCCGTATTCCGATGTGGATTGCTCAGGCGGAATACCGCATGGGTGCCAGCGACACGATGCAGGACCGCAACTTTCAGGTCGTTTGGAACGTCGATAAGTTTCGGGCCAACAATCTGGGCCAGTGCGGTTCGCCGAATGTGATTTTGGATGCCGGTTGCTTCTTCCGTGGCATGGCAAATCTGTGGGACAACGGCGGTACGGTGTCCAACTTCGCCAACGTCGCGCCTGGAACTCTCCTCGCTACTAATTTTGGTCCCGGCCAAATTGGTATCAAGGACGTTCACTTACCCGACTGGAGTCTCGCCAATACCCAATTGGGAATGAAGTACGAAGGCGTGACAAAAGATGGCCTTTCTTTCTCTATGAATGCGCTGACTTATCGTTCTCAGCTGCCCTCATTGCACGGCGGCAAGCGGGCGACCAACTCTTTCACCGGGGTATCTCAAAACGCCTGGCCTTATCTGATTTCGTTCGACATGGAATTTCCGCGGGTTAACCTGATCGGTGGCTCAATGGATTTCCAGGTGCCCTCGGCAGGATCTGCTGTGCGTGTGGAAGCGGCCTTTACCAGTGGGGAAGAGTTTTCCAACACAGCGCGAGAGCAGCTGTACTCGAAAAACAATGTTTTCCGCAGTGTGATTGGTATTGATCGTCCAACGTTCATCCCGTTCATAAGCGAAACATCTGCAACTCTGATTTCGGGGCAGCTTTTCTATCAACACATTTTTGATCACGAATGGACGCAGGGATCTCTGGGGCCTGTTGGTATGCCGGACTGGAAAGACAACTTCATCGGCACCTTGCTGATTAAAGGCTTTCTGCGCAATGGCACGGTTAGCCCACAAATCATCCTTGCGCATGACTTTCAGGCTCGAGCGACTGCATTTGCACCGCAGGTCGAATGGAACGTCACGAATGATTTGAAGTTGACGTTCGGCGCCAACGTTAAGTTGGCTGATGGTCGCGATCGCTGGAATTTTGATGACTGCCGCTCCTGCAATCCGTTTGCCCCATTCACCGCGCCAAATGGCGATTCCAATCCGTTCACCTCTTACTCCCGTGGTCTGAGTGGTATGGAACCCCTCGGCCGTTTCCGCGCTGGACCAATTGGTGCAGCATTCAAAGAAAACGACATTTTTGTTCGTGTTAACTACAAGTTTTAATTTTAATCCGGAGACAACCACATGAAAAAAACCATGAATTCCCTGCTGTCCATTGCTGCGGCAGGTTTAGTCGGTTCGGCATTCGCTGCCACTGAAGCCGATGTCGACAATTCATTCAACCCGTATAAGTCCGGCATGCCGGCGTTTCCGGGTTTGGCGGCAGGTACTGTCATCAACAAGGCCAATGCTGACCAGTTCAAGGATGCACTGGGTGCAGGCGTGTACAAGTTGATCAAGGACGGACAGTTCGAGATGAAGGTGGGCGCAACGACCCAGTTCGCCATCAACAAGGCCTACGTTGACGCCACAAAGGCCAATGTGAACAAGGCCAAGCTGGGCGCGAAACCGGGCGAACTAACCGGCTACGTTGCTGGCCGCCCATTCCCTGAGGAGCCGGATGTCAAGGATCTGCGCGCTGGCGAAAAACTGGCTTGGAACTACAAGTATGGGGTGAACTGGGGTGATGGTGCGATCATTTCCCCGTTTTTCTGGAAGTACAAGAACATGCAGTCCGGCCAGGTAGAGAAGACTATCAAGTATGACTTTCACTTTCTGAACTTCATGCACCGCACCAAGGATGCGCCGATTCCAGAAATCACCCCGAATCCGTCAGGCATTTTCCGCGCTATTTATGTCAAGGCCAACGAGCCGCAGGATCTGAAGAATACGCAGCTTCTGATCCAGCGTTTCGATGACGATAACAAGCTCGATGATGCCTACCTTTATCTCGGCTTCCAGCGTCGTGTCCGTCGTCTGGCACAAGGGCAAGTGACCGATTCCTTCCTTGGCTCTGATCTCATGATCGAAGACTTCGAAGGCTACAACGGCCGAGTGTCCGACATGAAGTGGACCTACAAAGGCACCAAGAACGTCCTGCTGCCGATGTGGAATCACAATGAACTCAAGCTGGCTTCCGACATGCCGGCTGAAGCTGATGGCTACAAATATGTTGATTTCGGTGGTCAGGGCAAATGCTTCCATGAAGGCACCTGGCAGCTGCGCAAGGCCTATGTGCTTGAGGCTGCGCCGGTTAACCCCAATCACCCGGTCAGCAAGCGTGTGTTCTACATGGATGCGCAGCTTGGCAACCTGAATGGCGCGAACGAAATCTATGATCGCAAAGGCGAGCTTTGGAAGGTGTTCATGGTCGGCAAATCCCAAGCTGACTCCCATTTGCCAGTCAACAAAGGCGCTGGCATCGGTATCGACGATGCTTTTTCCATGGTCGACCTGCAGTCCAAGCACTGCACCACCGGTCAGTTCAAGGGGCAGGTCGATCCGAAGAAGAATCCTCCAAGTCTCTTCCAGGTGCAGAACTTGCGCGGCGGAGACTGATCAAGACTTAACGCAAATGGATTCAGCGTTTTGACGTTGGCGACGTCTGACTCGCCAACGTGATCTTTTGAATTGGAGCAAGTGTCTTTCCAAGAGGCAACCCCCGGCTTTGCCGGGGGAAAATCTACACGACACCGGTTGGATGAACGGCCTGTCTAACGGTTTGGCTTTTGCTGAGCAGTTCACAAAGAGGGTGGGACGGACGGAGGCCACCATTAAGTGCTGTCCTTCTTGAGTGTGTAAGTCGGGTCGGTCGATGCCCCATTTATTGTCCCGGCTAAGGGTGTATCTCATGACGCACAGCCAGCCTCTCGTTGACTTGCTGTCAAGTTGAAGTCTAAAGCACCGCCGCTCAAGCCGCCTTGCCTTTCAAGCTCAAGGCCAGCTCGTACAGCGCATTGCGCGGCTCGCCGGTGATGTCGGCGGCCAATTTGACGGCGGTTTTCAGGGGCAATTCGGCCAGCAGCAATTGCAGTACGCGGCTGTCGGGACCGCTGGCGGCGCTGGCCGGGGCCGGGTGCAGCACCAGCGCAAATTCGCCGCGCAGGCGGTTGCTGTCCTGCGCCAGCCAGGCGGGGAAATCTTGCGCTGCCAGTGTGGCAATTTCCTCGAACTGTTTGGTCAGTTCGCGCCCCAC
>JAQSDS010000236.1 GCA_029946045.1 Rhodoferax sp. | reverse complement strand
ATCGCCAACATGAACTACTCGATCTCGAACAACGCCGAGTACGGCGAGTACGTGACCGGCCCCGAAGTGATCAATGCCCAGAGTCGCGAAGCCATGCGCAACGCCCTCAAGCGCATCCAGAACGGCGACTACGCCAAGATGTTCATTCTTGAAGGCCGTACCAACTACCCCAGCATGACGGCCCGCCGTCGCAACACCGCCGATCACAGCATCGAAGTGGTGGGTGCGCAGCTGCGCGCCATGATGCCCTGGATTGCCAAAAACAAGCTGGTGGACCAGACGCGCAACTGATCGTCGCGTGTTTTCAGAGCAAAGGCTACTTCGGTAGCCTTTGTTATTATGGGTGCCATACTGGACTCAATGAATGGAAGATGTGAACACAAACAATACGGATCAGGTTGATGGTGTGATGCTGAAAAAACGTCGCAAAGGGATCTACATCCTGCCCAACCTGTTTACGCTGGCGGCACTTTTTGGTGGCTTTTACGCCATTGTGATGGCGATCAATGGGCGTTTTGACCTGGCCGCAGTCGGTGTTTTTTGCGCCATGGTGCTCGACAGCCTGGACGGTCGCGTGGCGCGCATGACCAACACCCAGAGCGCTTTTGGCGAGCAGATGGATTCGCTCTCTGACATGGTGTCGTTTGGCGCGGCGCCCGCCCTGATCGCCTATGTGTGGGCGCTCAAGGGCCTGGGTCGCTGGGGCTGGATTGCGGCATTTGTGTATTGCGCTTGCGCGGCCTTGCGGCTGGCACGTTTCAATGTCAACACGGCCGTGGTCGACAAGCGTTATTTCCAGGGTTTGCCTTCGCCCGCCGCCGCCGCGCTGGTGGCCGGTTTTATCTGGGTCATGACCGACCTGGGCAGCGCCGGCCCGCAATGGGCTTGGCCGATGTTTGCCGTGTGCCTGTTCGCCGGTCTGACCATGGTGACCAACGTGCCGTTTTACAGCTTCAAAGATGTTCAGATGAAGCGCACTGTGCCTTTTGTGGTGATTGTGCTGATTGCCATGGGTATTGCCATCATCAACATTGACCCGCCCATCGTGTTGTTTGGCATGTTTGTGCTGTACGGTTTGAGTGGCTACGTGATCTATTTCTGGCGCAAGGCCAAGGGCATTCCCACCAGCGTCATCAGCACGTCGACCGACGAGCCCGACGAGCGCGGCCTGCATGAATGATGGCGGCCTGTGTTATATTGAAGCCATGCATCATTTTTCACTACTGCTAAACCTGACGTCCTACGGGCGGAGTGGTTAGCGCGTGAGTGCATCAACCCCAAAAGCCCGTCAGCATCCGCGACGGGCTTTTTTGTTGCCCCGACCCATGAATCACTTTTGTAAATAGCCCAGGAGAAATGACATGTCAGACAAATTAATCATTTTTGACACCACCTTGCGTGACGGCGAGCAGTCGCCCGGTGCCTCCATGACCCGTGACGAAAAATTGCGCATTGCCCGGCAGTTGGAACGTCTGAAAGTGGATGTCATCGAGGCTGGTTTTGCCGCCAGCTCCAACGGTGATTTTGAGGCCATCAAGGCCATTGCCCATGCCATCAAGGATGCCACCGTGTGCTCGCTGTCGCGCGCCAATGACCGTGACATCACGCTGGCCGCCGATGCGGTGCAAGGCGCCAACCGGGCGCGCATTCATACCTTTATTGCCACTTCTCCGGTGCACATGGAAAAGAAACTTCGCATGAGCCCCGAGCAGGTGCTGGAGCAGGCCAAACAGGCGGTGCGATTTGCCCGCAACCGGGTGGCTGACATCGAGTTCAGCGCCGAAGACGCCTACCGCAGCGAAGAAGATTTCTTGTGCCGGGTGATTGAAGCGGTGATCAAGGAAGGCGCCACCACCATCAACGTGCCTGACACCGTGGGTTATGCCATTCCCGAGTTGTATGGCAGCTTCATCAAGCGTCTGCGTGAACGTGTGCCCAATGCTGACAAGGCCATTTGGTCGGTGCATTGCCACAACGACCTGGGTATGGCGGTGGCCAACTCGTTGGCCGGTGTCATGATTGGCGGCGCACGCCAGATTGAATGCACCATCAACGGCCTGGGCGAGCGTGCTGGCAACTGCAGCCTGGAAGAAGTGGTGATGGCCTTGCGCACCCGGCGCGACTATTTTGACCTGGAGGTGGGTGTCGATAGCACCCAGATTCTGGCGGCCAGCCGCATGGTGAGCCAGACCACGGGGTTTGTGGTGCAGCCCAATAAAGCGATAGTGGGCGCCAACGCCTTTGCCCATGCCTCAGGTATTCACCAGGACGGCATGATGAAGGCGCGCGATACCTACGAGATCATGCGCGCAGAAGATGTGGGTTGGACCGCCAACAAGATCGTGCTGGGCAAGTTGAGTGGACGCAACGCTTTCAAGCAGCGCCTGCAGGAGCTTGGTGTGCAAATGGAAAGCGAAGTCGATGTGAATCTGGCCTTTGCCAAATTCAAGGAACTCGCGGATCGTAAGAGTGACATTTTTGACGAGGACATTCTGGCTCTGGTGAGCGAGGAAAATGTGGCCCAAAGTCATGACAAGTATGGTTTTGTTTCTTTATCGCAGCACAGCGAAACCGGTGAAATCCCGCAGGCCACGGTGGTTATGACCGTCGGAGGTAAGGAAGTCACAGCTACAGCCAACGGCAACGGGCCGGTGGACGCTTCGCTGAAAGCAATTGAATCCAACATCAAGAGTGGTGCCGAAATGGTGTTGTATTCAGTCAATGCCATCAGCGGCTCGACCGAAAGCCAGGGTGAGGTGACCGTGCGCCTGCAAAGCAGTGGCCGCATCGTCAATGGCGTGGGTGCTGACCCGGACATCGTGGTGGCGTCGGCCAAAGCCTACCTGAGTGCACTGAATAAACTCCAGAGCCAGGCCGAACGGGTGTCGGCCCAGGTCTGATGGATGTAAAAAGGTTTAACAAAGTTTTGTAAGTACTTGCTACAGCTAGACTTTTGTGGGTAAACTGCATCCTCGCCATTTGGTTTTAAGGAGAGAAATTCATGACCACCGATCTCAATTACTTTTTGGGTAAAAAAGCGCGTGGTTTGATTTGTCTTCTGGGCTTGTTGAGCTGGTTTGCCTGGACACCCGTTGTGCATGCTGCGCCTGTCAAAACGCAGGTCAGCAAGCACAAGAAATCGGCAACGGTGGCCAAACGCCGCGTCAGCAAAACACTGGTGGCTGGCAAGCGAAAAGCCGCTCCTGCCGCAGTGGCCCGTACCCCGCAAAAACCATCATTTGGCCAAATGGCCGGCTTGCATCAGTCGGCCGACGAGCTCAATCTCAAATCAAGTGTCGCGTTTGTTATTGATCAAGACACCCAGGAAGTGCTGATCAGCAAAAACGACCAGGCTGTGTTGCCGATTGCGTCACTGACCAAATTGATGACGGGTTTGATCGTCGCTGACGCCAACTTGCCCATGGATGAAAACATCACCATCACGCAGCAGGATGTCGATACCGAAAAAGGCAGCAGCTCCCGCTTGCGCGTGGGCACGGAACTGAGCCGGGGTGAGTTGCTGCACCTGGCGTTGATGTCCAGCGAAAACCGCGCGGCCCATGCGCTGGGGCGCACCTATCCGGGGGGGCTGACCGTTTTTACCAAGTTGATGAACAACAAGGCGCAATTGCTCGGCATGAAAGACACCCGTTACGTCGAACCCACGGGTTTGTCCAGTAGCAACATGTCCAGCGCACGTGACCTTGCCAAGTTGGTCAACGTTGCACATCAGAACCCCTTGCTGCGGGAATTGACCACGTCACCGGGGTATCAGGTCGCGGTGGGTAATCGGACCCTGCAATACAACAACACCAACAGACTGGTCAAAAATCCTTCCTGGGACATTGGGCTGCAAAAAACCGGCTACATCACGGAAGCCGGTCGCTGCCTGGTGATGCAGACCAAGGTGGCAGGTCGGCAATTGATCATGATATTTCTGGACTCGGCTGGCAAATTGAGTCGTTTGGGTGATGCCGAG
>JAQSDS010000235.1 GCA_029946045.1 Rhodoferax sp. | reverse complement strand
AAAGCCCTTGCCGTGTTCGCCGGCACGAGCCGCTTCAATGGCAGCGTTCAAAGCCAGCAGGTTAGTCTGGGCGGCAATGTCGTCAATGATGCCAATTTTCTTGGCGATCTGTTTCATGGCATCTACCGTGGCGTTGACCGCCTCGCCGCCATCGGCTGCATCTTTGGCCGCCTTGCTGGCCATGCCGTCGGTGATCTTGGCGTTTTCGGTGTTCTGCGCAATGCTGCTGGTCATCTGCTCGATGGAAGCACTGGTTTCTTCGACACCGGCAGCTTGTTCGCTGGCCGACTGGCTCAAGGACTGGGCCGTGGCGCTGACCTCTTCAGAGGCACTGGCCAAAGCCTGCGCGCCACCATTGACATCGGTCACCACCTCGGTGAGTTTTTTCATCATGTTGTTGACAGCCGACTTCAGCTCGTCCCAGGTGCCCATGTAGTTCTTCCTCATGGACTGGGTCAGGTCGCCACCTTCCAGGGCGCCCAGCACCGAACGCAGCTCGTCCACCGGCGTATTGACAGCCACCATCACCTGGTTCAGGCCTTCAATCACCTTGCGGAAATCGCCCTGATGCTTGGCAGCATCGGCGCGCACGGCCAGGTCGCCATCCACTGTGGCTTTGGACAGCAAGTTACCATCGGCTACCAGCGCGTTCACCGCCTTGATCACCTCGACCAAGGCCTTGGCCATCACATCGCCTTCAGAACGCACCTTCACCACGGCAGTCAGATCACCCTTGCTGATGGACAGCGCGGCATTGGCCTGCTGGGCTGTGGCTTCAATCAGGTTATTAAGGTTGTTCTTGATGACGTTGTACTGGCCCTTGTAAATGGTGGTGATGGTTGGGGGAATGTTGCCCTGGGCGATCTTGTCCACATAGTCGGCGGTCACGTTCAACGGGTTGACGATGTTGGTTACGGTTTCATTCACACCCGCCACCAATTTGTTCCAGCCACCGACAAACATGTCGGCGTTGGCACGTTTCTCCAGCTCGCCATCGGCAGCTCCTTTGATGATGATGTCGGTTTGCGCCAGCAGGTCGCTCATCATCTTGACCACGGCATTCAGGTTACCCTTGATGACGTTGTACTGGCCCTTGTAGTCGGTGGTGATCACCGGAGGGATCACCCCCTTGGCGATCTTGTCCACGTAGTCGGCGGTCACGTTCAGTGGGTTGACGATGTTCGTCACGGTTTCATTCACGCCCACCACCAGCTTGTTCCAGCCACCAACAAACATGTCTGCGTTGGCTCGTTTTTCAAGTTCGCCGTTGGCTGCGCCTTGGATGATGATGTCGGTTTGAGCCAACAAATCGCTCATCATCTTGACCACAGCGTTCAGGTTGCCCTTGATGGTGTTGAAGTCGCCGTTGTAGTTGTCGGTGATGATGGGAGGGATCACCCCCTTGGAAATATCGTCCACATACTTGGCGGTCACGTTCAGAGGGCCAATCACGGCGTCAAGTGTGTTATTCACACCAGACACGATCTTCTGGAAGTCGCCCTGGTGTTTGGAGGCATCTGCACGAGTGGCAAGCTTGCCTTCTACCGCTGCTTTCGAGAGCATGGCCGCATCGGCCATCATGGCTTGCACGGCAGCTTGCATGGCACCGACTGACTTGGCCAGTGCGCCAATTTCATCCTTGTTGTTGATGTCGAGCTTGAAGTCGAAATTGCCTTGCGCCATCTTGTCAGCACCTTCCATCAATTTGCGGGTGGGGCCGGTGATGGAGCGGGTAATGAACCAACCGGTTAAGCTTGCCAGCAGTGCAGCCACCACTGCCAGAATCACCAGCAGATTTTCGGCTGAGTTGGCCATGGCATCGGCGTCCTTGCCGGTCTTGACCATGAGGTCATCCTGGAAGTCAATCAGCTTGCGAATGGTACCGACGTACTTGTCGTTAGAAGCACGCAAGTCGGTGTAAAGCAGCTTCACTGCAGCTTCACGTTCCCCACGCTGAACCATGCCCAGATATTTCTCAAGCTCGACGACAAATCTTGCGCGGTCGTCTTTCATTTCGCTTAGAAATTTTTTGCCAGCATCGGACGAGATGGTTTTTTCCAGCTTATCAACGCTGTCAGAGATGATCTTGCGCTGCTCAGTCTGGCGTGCCATTTGCTTTGGCGCTTCAGCCGGGTCAGGGTGCAAGAGCAGATTGCGGTTGATCAGCGCCACCTGGTTCATGGCCCGAACGATGTCAGTCGTTTCAACGGCCTTGGGGTACTTGTCGTTCACCATATCTTCGATTTCTCGGTTGAGCGACCCGATTCGGGTGATGCTGATAACCGCAATCACGACCAGTAGCAGCAAGGTCACAGCAAAGCCGATGCTCAGCCTGACGCCAATTTTCATGTTTGCAAACATGTCATACCCCTTTTAAATAAAACGAAAAATTGTCAAACCAGTTGTCTAAACCATGACCGCATGCGCTTGCTGCGTCTGTCCGCTTTTGGCCATGGCCTGGCGCACCAAAGACGGCACATCCAGAATCAGAGCCACATCACCGCTGCCCAAGATGGTCGAGCCGCTGATGCACTTGCTTTGTGCAAACATGTGTCCCAGCGGTTTGATGACGGTCTGGAACTCACCCAGCAGGGTGTCCACTACCAACCCGGCTTTTTGCCCGGCGTGTTTCAGCACCACAATGTTCTCGCCCTTGGCCGGTTTGCCTGGCACCGAGAACAGTTGGCGGATGCGAATGAACGGCAGCACCTCGCCACGCAAATTGGTGTAGTCGTGGCCGGGTTCGGCGCTGTAGGCCACACATTCTTCGATCATGTCCAGCGGGATGGCGTAGACCGATTTGTCGACCCCCACCAAAAAGCCGTCAATGATGGCCAGTGTGAGCGGCAGGCGCACCGTGACCATGGTGCCCACGCCCTCTTCGCTGCTGATACCCACCGTGCCACGCAGCGCGGTGATGTTGCGTTTGACCACGTCCAGACCGACGCCA
The DNA here is from genome assembly GCA_029946045.1 of Rhodoferax sp. GTDB lineage: Bacteria > Pseudomonadota > Gammaproteobacteria > Burkholderiales > Burkholderiaceae_C > Rhodoferax. Next base: position 1,031 of record JAQSDS010000235.1, on the reverse strand, counting down.
CGGCCCGACAGGTTGGTGACCTTCTCTGCAGTGGAAAAGCCGGGCTCGAAGACCAGCGCATAGACCTCAGCATCACTCATGTGGTGGCCGGCTTCCACCAGACCGCGCTCGATAGCCTTGGCCAGAATGCGTTCGCGCTTGAGGCCGCCGCCGTCGTCCTGCACGGTGATCACAATCGCACCACTGTCGTGGTAAGCGTTGAGCTTGAGCATCCCTTGCGCTGGTTTGCCACGCGCGGCGCGCACCTCGGCTGCCTCAATGCCGTGGTCCATGCTGTTACGTACCAGGTGCATCAGCGGATCGCCAATTTTCTCGACCACAGTTTTGTCTAATTCGGTGTCTTCACCGTCAATGAACAAGACGATGTCCTTGCCCAGGTCGCGCGAGACGTCGTGTACAACGCGCTGGAAACGGCTGAAGGTAGCGCCAATACGTACCATGCGCAGCTGCAGCGCGCTGTCGCGTACTTCTTCCACCAGCGTGGCCAGTTTGGAAGTGGACTCGGTGAGTTCAATCACCTTGGAGCGGTGCGCAATCAGGTTGACGCTGGCCCCGGCAATGATCAGCTCGCCTACCAGGTTGATGAGCTGGTCGAGCTTGTCGGCGTCAACACGGATCGACTTGCTCTCGGCGGCGCCAATTTCCTTAACTTGCTTTTGCTTGCTCAAGGCCGCTTCAACCACCTCGGGTTGCACCGAGCCCTGCTCCACCAAAATGGTGCCGATGGGTTTACCGGGCTCGTCGGACTGTGCGTCAAGCGCCATGTCAAGCTCTTGCGGCGTCAGGGTGCCACAACGCACCAGCATGTCACCGAGCCGGGTGGCCTCGCCTTGCTGCAGGCTGATCAGGCTGATGTAGTCGGACATCCGGCTGTGTGGCGGCAAAATGATCAGTCTGCTGTCATCGCGCACAAACTCAAATACTTTCTCGATGGCAGCTTTTTCAGCCTTGGTCTGAAAGGCCATCTCAAAGCCCAGGTAGCACGACTCGGGGTCCATTTGTTCGGCATTGGGCAGCGCGTCAGTGACCGT
>JAQSDS010000234.1 GCA_029946045.1 Rhodoferax sp. | reverse complement strand
AGCCAGTTCGAGATTCCGGTGGTGCAAGGCGGCGCCGTCGACTTTTACCTAGGGGACGAGAAAAAATCGGTGCGGCTGGTGCGCGCCCACCTCGAAGAAGACGCGGGCAAGTCGCTGCACGAAGACTTCATTGGCCAGACCGGCATCGACCTCAACCGTGCCGGCACGCCCTTGCTTGAGATCGTCACCGAGCCCGACATGCGCTCGAGCGCCGAGGCCGTGGCCTACGCCCGCGAACTGCACAAAATCGTCACCTGGATCGGCATTTGCGACGGCAACATGCAGGAAGGCTCGTTCCGGTGCGATGCCAATGTATCGGTGCGCAAACCCGGTGCTGCTTTAGGCACCCGGCGTGAGATCAAGAACCTGAACAGCTTCAAGTTCATGCAGCAGGCCATCGACTTTGAGATTCGCTGGCAAATCGAAGAGCTCGAAGACGGCCGCGCCATTCAGCAGGCCACGGTGCTGTTCAACCCCGACACGGGTGAAACACGCGCCATGCGCACCAAGGAAGATGCCGCCGACTACCGCTATTTCCCCGACCCTGATCTGCCGCCACTGGTGATTGCGCCGGCATGGGTAGAACGAGTGCGTGCCGCCATGACCGAGCTGCCGCGCGTGATGGCGCAGCGTTTTGTGGGCAGCTATGGCCTGTCGGACTACGACGCCACCACGCTGACACAAAGTCGCGACGTGGCGGCTTATTTTGAAGCCGCCACCCAGGCCTGTGGTAGCCCGAAGCTGGTGAGCAACTGGATCATGGGCGAGGTTTCGCGCCGGCTCAACCTGGCCGAGTCTGACATCCGCGCCTGCCCCGTGACACCGATGCAGTTGGCGCAACTGGTGGGTCGCATCCAGGACGGCACCATGTCCAACAACGCTGCGCGCCAGGTGCTCGATGCGCTGTGGTCAGACCCGCAGGGCACGGTCGACGCCATCATCGAAGCCAAGGGCCTCAAGCAGATGAACGACACCGGCGCACTGGAAAAGATCGTCGATGCCGTGCTGGCGGCCAACCCAAAAAATGTGGCGGAGTTCCGTGCCGGCAATGCCAAAGCGCTCAATGCGCTGGTGGGTCAGATCATGAAGGGCAGCCAGGGCAAAGCGAATCCGCAACAAGTCAACGCCCTGTTGCTGCAAAAGCTGGCTTGATCTCGCTGCGATGGCGACGCGATCATGCGCGTCGCCCGGCGCTTAGCGCGTCGGGTTGGCTCGCCACAGCGGCTCAAGGCGCTGCTGCTCTTCGTCAAAACGCGCATTGATCCGCTGGATTTCCTTGTCCTTCTCAGCCAGAAAACGCTCCTGCTCGGCCAGGCTTTGGGTCACTTCCTTGACCTGCCGCTGCAATTTAGCCGGCGCTTTGCTTGGGTCCTTGGCGTAAAACGCCATCTCAGCGTTGTGTTTGCTCTGCTCCGCCAGCAGGTCTTTCAGGCGCGTAACGCCAACCTGCCTGACGAGCTGGAGTTGAGCCAGGGCATCTTCCCGGTCTTTCTGATGTGCCACAAGATTCGGGTAGCGGACCAACAAGGCCCTCTCCATCCTCTTTTCGTCTTCCAGTCGGGCCCGTTCTTTTTGCTCAGCCCGGATCCTGGCTTCGGACTGGCTCTGCTCGTGCGGCGTCAGGGTCGGTCCGATTTTGGCTTTTACCGTGCCACTCGGATTGAGAATGGTCTGCACCCGGTCATTGCATGCGGCGATCGGTCGATCCGAGGTCAGATTGCGGCCGTCGGCATCGGTGCAGGTGTAGATCTGGGGCGTGGGACCGGTCGCCGACTGGGCGAACAAGGTGGCTCCAAACGAGGCCAGTGCCAGCCCGACCAACACGGAAAACCAGGCGCGGGACAAAACCAGGTTCATGGGGCAGCCCCACGCACACCATAACGTTCCCGATAGGCTTGTACCCGCTCGCGGGCATCGGCCAAACCTGGTACCTGGTGTTGCTCCAGATAATGCATCAGGTCATCGAGGCGGGCAATGGCGCACACTTGCAAACCGAGTTGCTGTTGCACATACTGCACCGCGCTGTGACCGACATCAAGGCCATTTTCAGTGGCCTTTTCCTGCCGGTCCAGGGCAATAACCACCGCGTGGGCCTGGGCGCCGGCCGCCTGGATCAAGGCAATGGATTCACGCACCGCCGTGCCGGCAGACATCACGTCGTCAACAATCAAAACCCGGCCCTGCAGTGGGGCGCCAACCAGACTGCCGCCTTCGCCATGGTCTTTGGCTTCCTTGCGGTTGTAGGAAAAAGGCACGTTGCGGCCCAGCCGCGCCAACTCCACCGTGAGCGCGGCGCCCAGCGGAATGCCCTTGTAGGCCGGACCAAAAATCATGTCGAATTCAAGGCCGCTGGCGAGCAGGCGCTGCGCATAGAATTGCGCTAACCGGCCCAGCTTGGCACCGTCGTCAAACAGGCCGGCATTGAAGAAATAGGGGCTCAGTCGCCCGGCTTTGGTTTTGAATTCCCCAAAGCGCAGCACCCCACAATCCACCGCAAACTGCACAAATTCCAGCGCCAGAGCATCCTGGCCTGGCTGTGCAGTTTGGGGTTCATTACGCTCTGACATGAAAAAGTCCTTGTTCAAATTAACCAGCCTGAACCTCAACGGCATCCGCTCGGCCTGCAGCAAAGGCTTGCCAGCATGGATCGCGAACGTTACCCCGGATTGTATTTGCGTTCAGGAAGTCAAGGCCCAAAGCGACGACGTACAGGGCCGCTTCGAGGAACTGGCAGAACTGCGCGGTTATTTTCATTTTGCCGCAAAAAAAGGCTACTCCGGCGTCGGCATCTACAGTCGCGAGGAACCGAGTGAGGTAGTCATCGGTTTTGGCGAGCCCGAGTTTGACGCCGAGGGCCGCTATGTGGAGTTGCGCTTTGACAGCGCGGACACCAAACGTTCGATCATCAGCTGTTACTTCCCCAGCGGCTCCTCCGGCGAGGAGCGGCAGCAAGCCAAGTTCAGGTTTCTTGACGCCATTTACCCGCACCTGCAGCGGCTGAAAACCGAGCGCGAGTTTGTGCTGTGCGGCGATGTCAACATCGCCCACCAAGCGATTGACCTGAAGAACTGGAAAAGCAATCAGAAAAACTCCGGCTTTTTGCCCGAAGAGCGGGCCTGGATGAGCAAAGTGCTCGGTGATGGCGGGCTGGTGGATGTGTACCGCCAGTTGCACCCCGACGCCACCGACGAGGCCTATACCTGGTGGAGCAACCGGGGCCAGGCCTACGCCAAGAATGTTGGCTGGCGGCTGGACTACCACCTGGCGACGCCCGGCCTGGCATCAGGTGCCAGGTCAGCTGCCATCTACAAAGCGGAAAAGTTCTCGGACCACGCGCCCATCACCATTGCGTACGACTGGCAGGCGTGAGGCCATGGGCACAGCTGGCCAGCCCCGTGCTTCGACCGTCGAGGTCTTCCTTGCTTTCCTGAAGCTGGGGCTGACCTCGTTCGGCGGACCTGTTGCACACTTTGGCTACTTCTGCACCAAATTTGTCGAGCGGCGCAAGTGGCTGCTTGCAGCCTGAACGCTTATTATTCCGGCATGATTACCCCCGCCACCAAGCCCTCCTGGACCAGTACTTTGCGGGTGTATCTGGAGCCCGCCAGCCTGCGCATGCTCCTGCTGGGCTTTTCGGCCGGCCTGCCTTTGCTGCTGGTGCTGGGCACCCTGAGCTTCTGGCTGCGCGAGGCCGGCATTGACCGCACCACCATTGGTTACCTGAGCTGGGTCGGCCTGGCCTACGCCTTCAAGTGGCTGTGGGCGCCGTTGGTGGACCGGCTGCCGATTCCACTGCTGACGCGCTGGCTGGGGCGCCGGCGCAGTTGGCTGCTGCTGTCGCAACTGGCCATTGTGTGGGGCCTGATTGCCATGTCCTTCAATGACCCACAGGTGGCGCTCACGCCAGTGGTGTGGGGGGCGCTGGCAGTGGCCTTTGGCTCGGCCACGCAGGACATTGCACTCGACGCCTTTCGCATCGAGT
>JAQSDS010000233.1 GCA_029946045.1 Rhodoferax sp. | reverse complement strand
CACCACAAGCGGCCGCTGCGCGCCTGGGCCTGAGGCCGCAGGGCTTCGAGCGCTTTGGCCAATGCGTCGGGGGTGTGGGCATAGTCGATCGCCACCAAGGGCTGGCCCGGCGCGCTGACACATTCCATGCGCCCGGGTACTGGCGTCAGGTGGGAACAGGCCTGTACCGCCTGCGCCAGTGCCACACCCAGGGTACGCATGGCTGCGATCACGCCCAGTACATTGCTCACATTGAAAGCGCCGATAAGTTGCGTTGTCAGCGGCAGGCGTTGCTGCCCCTCGACCACGGTGAACGCCACGCCCTGGGCTTCATAACGAATGTGCTGCGCCTGCAAGCGGGCATGGTTGGCCGGTGCCGGGGTCATCGACAGAGTCCACAAGTCCAGCGGCCCACCGACCAAGCGCTCGGCCAGTTCGGCACCATAAAGGTCATCCACATTGACCACGGCCGCGCGTAAAGCGGGCCATGCAAACAAGGCGGCTTTGGCTTGCCAATAAGCGGCCATGTCACCGTGGTAATCCAGATGGTCCTGCGTCACGTTGGTGAGTATGGCCGTATGAATCCGAGTGCCCGCCAAGCGCTGCTCTTCGATGCCGATCGACGAGGCCTCGATGGCACAGGCTTGCAGGCCTTGCCTGACAAAGCCGGCAAACGCCGCCTGCAGCGCGACCGGATCGGGGGTGGTCAGGCCGGTGCTGACCAGTTGCGGCGGCACACCCACACCCAGGGTACCCACCACGCCACAGGGCATGGCTGGTGCCTGCTGCAGGTTCGACAGCGCTTGCGCCAGCCACCAGGTACTGGAGGTTTTGCCGTTGGTGCCGGTCACGGCCAATACCGCCAAGTCGTGGCTGGGGGAACCAAACCAGACATCGGCCACCAGGCCACTGGCGGCTTTCAAGCCCGGGTAAGTGGCGACACGCGCGTCAGTGAAGGCAAAGGCCTGCACCCCGTCGTGTTCCACCAGACAGGCCGCAGCGCCCGCCGCCAGGGCCGCAGCCACATGGGCGCGGGCGTCGACCGCAGCACCAGGCCAGGCCAGAAAACCGTCGCCGGGCCGAAGCTCGCGACTGTCGGTGCATAAGGTGCCGGTGACGCGTGCACGCAACCAGGCGGCAGCGTCTTGTGGGCTAAGAAGTTGCTGCATCAGAAGCTTTCTTCCACCGCATCGGTGATGACCTGCGGCTTCACCGACAGGTTAGGTGCGATGCCCAGCACGCGCAGGGTTTGCTGCACGGTCTGACTGAAAACAGGGGCGGCAGTATCGCCGCCAAAATACTTGCCATTGCTGGGCTCGTCAATCATCACCGCCACCGCAATGCGCGGCGCGTCGATCGGCGCCAGGCCGGCAAAGACCCCGCGGTACTTCTTTTCAGCATAAGCCCGGCCCTCCAGCTTATGCGCGGTGCCGGTTTTGCCCCCCACCGAATAACCGATGGTCTGCGCCTTCTGTGCGGTGCCACCTGGAAGTGTCACCAGATGCAGCATCTCGCGCACATCATGGGCATGACGGGCCTCAATGACAGGGACCCCCACGGCAGGCTCGCTCATCTTGAACATGGTCACTGGCACCAGGTCGCCATCCCGGCCAAAGATGGTGTAAGCATGGGCCAGCTGAAACAGGCTCACCGAGACACCGTACCCGTAGGCCATGGTGGCCTGCTCGATCGGACGCCAGCTCTTGTAGGGTCGCAGGCGACCACTCACGGCGCCCGGAAATGGCAACTCGGGTTTCTGACCAAAACCGACCTGGGTGTACATCTCCCACATCTTTCGTGGCGGCATTTGCATGGCGATCTTGACGGTACCGACGTTGCTCGATTTCTGGATCACGCCGGTCACGCTCAGCATGCCTTGCGGGTGCGAATCGCTGATGGTGGCGTTGCCAATCGTCAGGCGTCCCGGGGCGGTTTGAATTTTTGTTTCTGGCGTCACCATGCCCTGGTTCAGCGCGGTGGCAATGACAAAGGGTTTCATCGTCGAGCCCGGCTCGAAGGTGTCGGTCAAGGCCCGGTTGCGCAACTGGGCACCACTCAGGTTGCGGCGTTTGTCGGGCACATAACTGGGGTAGTTGGCCAGCGCCAACACTTCGCCGGTTTGCACATCCAGCACCACCACACTGCCAGCCTTGGCCTTGTGTAGCAGTACCGCGTCCTTGAGCGTCTGATAGGCAAAAAATTGCACCTTGCTGTCGATGCTGAGTTGCAGGTCGCGGCCATCTACCGGTGCAATCTGCTCACGCAGGTCTTCCACCACCCGGCCCATGCGGTCCTTGATGACGCGCCTGGAGCCATCGCGTCCACCGAGCTCTTTGTTGAAGGCCAGTTCCATCCCTTCCTGACCCTTGTCCTCCACGTTGGTAAAACCGACCACATGGGCGGCGGCTTCGCCTTCGGGATACTGGCGTTTGTATTCCTTGCGCTGGTAAATGCCCGCCAGGCCCAGTGCCGCGATGTCATTGCCCACCGACTCGTCCACCTGCCGCTTGAGCCAGACGAAGGACTTGTCTTCATCTTCCAGCTTTTTGTTGAGCTCTGCCAGCGGCATATCGAGCAGACTGGCCAGCTTTTTCAGGCCCTCGGGTGCGCGCGGCACGTCCTCCGGAATGGCCCAGATGCTGGGCACCGGGATGCTCGATGCCAGCACGATGCCATTGCGGTCCAGTATCCGGCCGCGACTGGCAGGCAACGCCAGGGTACGGGCAAAACGCACCTCGCCCTGCCTTTGGAAAAACTCATTTTCAATGACCTGGATGTACACCGCCCGCCCCACCAGTCCGGTGAAAGACAAGGCAATGGCAGCCACGATGAACTTGCTGCGCCACACCGGCGTGGGACTGGCCAGCAAGGGGCTGGAGGTGTAGACAATGCTGCGGCTCATGGCTTGCTTACCTCGACCGCACTCGCCGGTTGCTGGGCTGCAAGACTGACCTCTGGCACGACGCTGCCATTGGCATAGCTGACGTAGGTGGTCACCGCCGGGGTGGCAGCACGCATTTGCAATTGCGACCTGGCCAGGCTTTCAACTCTCGCCGAGGTCGCCTGAGCCCGCTTTTCAACCTGCAAACGCTCGTTTTCGTTGGCCAATTTAAGCGCCTGCGCCTTGGCCCGGTCGAGCTCGGAGTAGATCCGGCGCGACTCGTACTGAACATTGACCAGATACAGCGCACTCAGCAGCACGCCCAGCAGCAGCACCAGATTGAGCCGCATCATGCGCACGGCTCCGCTACGGCCGGTGCGATGCGCTCGGCCACGCGCATGATGGCGCTGCGCGAACGCGGGTTGGCAGCCACCTCGGCAGCACTGGGCTTGACGCGCGCCAGCACCTTGAACTGCATCACCTGGGGTGCCGCAAACGGCGCCCGGCGGTCGAACACCTCACGCGAGTGCTTGGCCAGAAACTGCTTGACGATGCGGTCTTCAAGGGAATGAAAACTGATCACTACCAGGCGCCCGCCAGGCTGCAGCACCCTGAGTGCGGCCGCTAAAGCTTGTTGCAACTCCTCAAGCTCGGCATTGATGAAAATCCGAAAAGCCTGAAATGTGCGCGTTGCAGGGTCCTTGCCCGGCTCGCGGGTTTTGACCGTGTCAGCCACGATTCTGGCCAGTTCAGTGGTGGTTGAAATAACGCCCCCTGCCTGTCGGCGCGCAACAATCGCCTTTGCAATGGCCCCAGCAAACCGTTCTTCACCATAGTCACGAATCACCTCCTGAATCTCGTCAAGCTCTGCATGGGCCAGCCACTCGGCCACACTTTGGCCGCGCGTGGTGTCCATGCGCATGTCCAGCGGCCCTTCGCCCCTGAAACTGAAACCGCGCGCCGGGTTGTCCACCTGGGGTGAACTGATGCCCAGGTCCAACAACACCCCGGCCACGCTGGCAGGCGGCAACTCCCCCAAATGGCTGAAGCCCTGGTGGCGAATCGAAAAGCGCGCATCAGTGATGTTGGCGGCCTCGGCCAGCGCATCGAGGTCCTTGTCAAACGCAATCA
>JAQSDS010000232.1 GCA_029946045.1 Rhodoferax sp. | reverse complement strand
GTCAGCGTGGCCAGCGGTGTTCTCAACTGGTGGGATGCATCATCCACAAAACGCTGGCGTGTCTGGGTTTGCTGGCGGCTGCGTTCGATATGGTGGTTGATCGCCTCGACCAGCGGCAGCACATCGGCCGGAATACCCACCGGCAGAATGGGTGTCAAGTCCAGTGCAGATCGTGCCTCGACTTCGTTGCGCAACCGTGTCAACGGCCGCAGTGCCCAGCCGACCGCGCCTGTCATCAAACCAATGGCCACGCCCAGCAGCAAAAGGTCGCGAGCGAGCGACTCCAGCACCAGCGCGCGCGTGAAGGCCTGACGCGACTCCAGTGTTTCTGCGATTTGAATGACCACGCGCTGCCCCGCAGCCTGTCCGGCCAGTGGTGGGTCGAGCACGCGGGCGTATGAGCCAACCCGTACCGGTTCATCATAGTAGCTGGCGTCACTGTATTGCGGTGATTCGGACACCAGCACCCTCGGTGGGGATGGCATGTCGGCGTTGCCAATTTCCACCAGGCCATCCTCGGTGGCGACGCGGTAGTAAACCCGCCCATTGGCGGTGAGCTCGAAAAACTCCAGCAAGCGATACGGCAGCTCGACGCCGAGTCCGCCGCTGGCCGTTGAGATGTTGGCATCCATGGCTTTGATGGCGCCAAGCAGCGATCGGTCGTAGGCCGCGTTGGCAGCGTCAACGGCGGTGCGCCAGGTCAGCCACACTTCGCCGCCGCCCACCAGCAACAGTCCGGGAACCAGCACCAGCAGCAAGGTTCGCCTCAGGCTCAGGTTGTGCAAGGCGTTCAGGTTCACGGATTGGCTTCCTCCAGCACATAGCCCAGGCCGCGCAGCGTGGTGATGCGCACCGGGTGCCCGGCAAGGCGCTTGCGCAGCCGGTGCACCAGGACTTCAATGGCTTCCGGATGCACGTCCTGCTCGTCGGAGAACACCCGGTCCACGATGTCCTGCTTGGACAGGGGTTCGCCGCTGTGTTGAATCAGCGCCCGCAATGTGGCGTGTTCGCGCGGCGTCAGCGTCAACGGCTCGTGGGCCAGGGTGAAGTGCAGCGTGGTTGCATCAAAAACCAGTGTTCCGCAGGCGAAGCGCGGGTGCTCACTGCCCCGTGCCCGGCGGACCAGCGCGATCAGTCGCGCCTCCAGTTCGGCCAGTTCAAACGGTTTGGCCAGAAAATCATCCGCACCCGCGCGCAAGGTGGTCACCCGCTCGACCAGGGAGTCGCGCGCTGTCAGGATCAGGACGGGTAATCGATGATCGGCCTCGCGCAAGTCAGCCAACACGTCATGTCCGCCCAGCCCGGGCAGACCGAGGTCAAGGATCAAGGCATCGTAGCGTGTGCCTTTGAGGGCGCTGCGCACCAGCCGTCCGTCATTGACCCAGTCAACCTGAAAATCAACCTGCTGCAGCGCGCGCACCAGCCAATTAGCGAGTTCGCTTTCGTCTTCTGCCAGCAGGATTCGCACGGTTGGGTCTCCGAAAAACAAAGATCAGTGAATTCATCGGTCGATGCGTGATTGTGTGGCAATAAATTGCGACACACGCGGACCCCAGACGAGAACCATCAGAAAGCGTGCGAGTTGCATCGCCATCACAAAGCCGGCATCAACAGCACTGGTCGCGGCGATGACCGCCACGGAGTCTGCACCGCCTGGACTGCTTGCCAGGTAGGCGGTCAGCGGGTCATAACCCGCCCATTGGTTCAGGCCCACGGCGATGACGACACCCACCCCCATCAGCGCCAAGATCGACCCCAGCACGGCGGGCAGGGCGCGCAAGGCATGCCATAGGATGCCGGGTGTGAAGCGCAGGCCGATGCTCCAGCCGATCACAGCATAGGAAACGGCCAGCAGCGCGGGCGGCAATTCAATGACCAGCAGGCCCATGGCCTGCAATGCTGCGCCCAGAATCAGCGGGACCACCATCGCGCCGCCCGGAATTTTCAGCCAGCGCGCCATGCTTGAAACGGCAAAGGCGAGCACCAGGGTCCAGCCCAGGTTGCCTGCATGGATGACCGAAAACCAAGGCACATCATGGGCTATGGGTGGTGCTGCCTGGTTGCTCCAGAAATGTGCGACAAGCGCGGCCACCGCAGTCACCACCGCAACGCGCAAATACTGCATGAAGGCGACCAGCCGCACATCGGCCCCATAGGCCTCCGCCATCAAGACCATGGCCGAGGCGGCACCCGGTGCCAGGCCCCATACCGCGGTGGTTCCAGGGAAAACCTGGCGCCGCATCAGGAACCAGCCCAGGCCGGCGCTGGCGGCGATGATCGACACGGTGGCGCCCAGAAAGATGGGCCAGTCAGCCGCCACCCGGGCCAGCGTGGCCGGCTGCAGGCTCTGGGCCATCAGGCAACCAAGCACACCTTGCGCTAAAGCAAACAGGGGCCCGGGGACCCCCAGCCGAATATCGCGGGATGACATCAGGATCCCCGCCAGCATGCAGCCGAGCAGCACCCCGGCCGGCAAATGGAATGCGGTGAGCGCCCAAGCCAGCGCAGCACTGATCAGGAGAAGGACGCCCCACCACAGGGCAGGCATGGTTTGACGCGGGTTGGAAAGCATGGAAATTTAGGACGCGACCAGCGATCAAGCTGATCGCTTTGTATGTTTATTTTAGGAAGCCAAATCCAGATTGCTCTTCAATGACCGGGTGCCGGGCGGGTGCTTAGCCCGTGTTGCGCAGCCCTGCAGCGATGCCGTTGATCGAGATGTGAATGCCGCGTTTCAGGCGCTCGTCGGTCTGTCCGGCGCGGTGGCGGCGCACCAGCTCCACCTGCAAATGGTGCAGCGGGTCGATGTAGGGAAAGCGATGGCGGATTGAGCGTTGCAACGCCGCGTTGTGGCTTAAGCGCTCTTTGTCGCCGGTAATGCGTTCCAGCGCCAGCGTGGTGCGCTGCCATTCCTGCTCAATAGCGCTGAAGATTTTCTTGCGCAGGCGTTTGTCGTCCACCAGTTCGGCGTAGCGCGAGGCCAGCGCCAGGTCGCTTTTGGCCATCACCATGTCCATGTTGGACAGCAGCGAGCTGAAAAACGGCCATTGTTGTTGCATCTGTTGTAGCAGCGCCAGGCGCTGTTTGCTGAGCTTGGCGCTGGCACCGGGTGGATTTAAAAAGGCGTCGACTGCGGCGCCAAAGCCAAACCAGCCGGGCAGCGTCAGGCGGCACTGGCCCCAGCTGAAACCCCAGGGAATGGCGCGCAGGTCTTCTATTTTTTGCGTGGCTTTGCGCGATGCCGGGCGCGAACCAATGTTGAGTTCGGCAATTTCCCGGATCGGCGTGGCATCAAAGAAGTATTCGGTGAAGCCAGGTGTTTCGTACACCAGTTTGCGGTAGGCGGCCATGCTGGCCAGCGACAGCTCAGCCGCCGTCTCCAGAAATGCCGGCTGAGCCGATTGGGTCGGGTGCAACAGCGTGGCTTCAAGGGTGGCGGCCACCAGGGTTTCCAGGTTGCGCCGGCCAATTTCTGGGTTGGCATATTTGGAGCCAATCACCTCGCCTTGTTCGGTCAGGCGGATCTGGCCGCGCACCGTGCCCGGGGGTTGCGCCAGGATGGCCTCAAAGCTGGGGCCACCGCCGCGCCCCACGGTGCCGCCCCGGCCATGGAACATGCGCAAGCGGATCGGGCTGGACTGGGCGCGCTGGTTGATGCCGTCAAACATCTCCACCAGGGCAATTTCCGCCTGGTACAGCTCCCAGTTGCTGGTAAAAATGCCGCCGTCCTTGTTGCTGTCAGAGTAGCCCAGCATGATGTCCTGCTCGCCATATTGGTCGGACCCACCGCCTTGCACCATGGCCAGCACGCCGGGCAGGGCGTAAAACTCGCGCATGATGGCGGCGGCGTTGCGCAGGTCTTCGATGGTCTCGAACAGCGGCACCACGATCAGGTCACAGGTGGCATGGTCGTCCAGCGTGCCTTGCATCAGGCCCACTTCTTTTTGCAACAGCATGACTTCGAGCAAGTCGCTGACGGTTTCGGTGTGGCTGATGATGTA
>JAQSDS010000231.1 GCA_029946045.1 Rhodoferax sp. | reverse complement strand
ACCGAGTCGCTGGACGGCTATGACGAACTGGTGACCTTGCCTTGTTACGAGTGGCAGCATGTGCTGGTGTTGCCGGTGGGGCATCCGCTGTGCACCAAGCCCCATCTGACCCTGGAAGACATTGCCCAGGAACCACTCATCACCTACCATCCGTCCTACACCGGGCGCACCAAGATCGACCACGCTTTTGCCACGCGCAAGCTCGAGCCCCGCATCGCTCTGGAAGCCATCGACTCGGACGTGATCAAGACCTACGTCAAGCTCGGGCTGGGTGTAGGTATTGCAGCCGAAATGTCAGTGCGCGATGTGGTGGAAGGCGGCGTCAACAATGAACTGGTGATCCGGCCAGCAGGGCAGTTGTTTGGTCAGAATGTGGCACGCGTCGCTTTCAAACGAGGCGCTTATCTGCGCAACTTTGTGTTTCAGTTTGCCGAACTGCTCAGCTCCAGGCTCAACCGCACCCTGGTCGCCCGCGCCATGACCGGCCATGTCAACGACTATGAGTTGTAAGATATTGTGGGACAGACCAAGATTTGCGCAGCAAATTTGCTCTGTCCCCAACAAATTAAGATTGCGGGACAGACCGCAGCTTGCGCAGCAAGCCAGCTCTGTCCCCAACAAATTAAGAACTTGCGGGACAGACCAAGATTTGCGAAGCAAATTTGCTCTGTCCTCGACTGAAAAAAATGAACCCCATCTCCCTTCAAAGCAAACTGCCCAAGGTGGGCACCACCATCTTTACCGTCATGTCGGCCCTGGCCACAGAAAAAAATGCGGTCAATCTGGGCCAGGGTTTTCCGGACTTCGACTGCGATCCGCGCTTGGTCGACGCCGTGACCCAGGCCATGCAACAGGGCAAGAACCAGTACCCGCCGATGACTGGTGTGCCAGTCTTGCGCGAGGCGGTGGCCGACAAGATTGCCGCGCTTTATAAGTTTTCCTACAACCCGGCGACCGAGATCACCATCACAGCCGGTGCCACGCAGGCCATCCTGACCATCATATTGGCCATCGTGCACCCCGGTGACGAGGTGATCGTGCTGGAACCCTGCTACGACAGCTATGTGCCCAACATCGAGCTCGCTGGTGGTGTGCCGGTGCGTGTGCCCTTGACACCTGGCAGCTTTCGCCCGGATTTCCAGAAAATTGCGGCGGCTATCACGCCCAAAACGCGGGCCATGATCGTCAACTCGCCGCACAACCCGAGTGGCACGGTCTGGACGGCGGCAGAAATGCGTCAGTTGGAGGCTTTGCTGGCACCCACCAACGTGCTGCTGATCAGTGACGAGGTGTATGAACACATGGTTTTTGACGGCCAGAAGCACCAGAGTGCGGCCCTGTTTTCGGGCCTGGCCGAGCGCGCCTTTGTGGTGTCGAGCTTTGGCAAAACCTACCATGTGACGGGCTGGAAAGTGGGCTATGTGGCGGCCCCGGCGGCGTTCACGCAGGAGTTTCGCAAGGTGCACCAGTTCAATGTGTTCACCGTCAACACCCCGGTCCAGTACGGTTTGGCCGCCTACATGGCGAACAAGGACGCCTACCTGCAGCTCCCCGACTTCTACCAGGAAAAGCGCGACCTGTTCAGGGCTGGGCTGAAAGACAGCAAGTTCAAGCTCTTGCCCTGCGAAGGCAGCTATTTTCAGTGTGTGGACACCTCACAGATCAACGACCTCAAGGAAGCCGATTTCTGCAAGTGGTTGACCACCGAGATCGGTGTGGCGGCCATTCCCTTGTCTGCTTTCTACGGCGCAGGGTTTGACCAGCAGGTGGTGAGGTTTTGTTTTGGCAAAAAGACAGCCACTTTGAATCTGGCTTTGGAAAAATTACAGCGCCTGTAAGCGGGTGCTGAGTCCGACGCGAGGGGCATGACCCTTTGCCATCGGACGGTGGTTCATGCCGCGTTTGTTCAGTACAGGTTTGACATAAAGCTTGCGGATCATCAAGGTGCGCCAGGCAAGGGATGGCCATCATGTCGTCAGTGCGTTGAACGAGGACTGACCATGAAAACCCCTGAGAAATTTGTCTATGTGTTTGGCAGCAGCCGCACCGAAGGCGCTGCTGCCATGAAAAACCTGCTTGGTGGCAAGGGTGCCAACCTGGCCGAGATGTGTCGCCTGGGGATCACCGTGCCCTCGGGCTTCACCATCTGCACCGAAGCCTGCACTGCCTTCACCGCACAGGGCCGGGATGCCGTGTTTCAGTTGATTCAAGCTGAGGTGCTGGCCGGTGTGAAGTTCCTTGAGTTGGAGATGGGCAAGTCCTTTGGTGACGCCAGCGACCCCCTGCTGCTGTCAGTGCGCTCCGGTGCGCGGGCGTCCATGCCCGGCATGATGGACACCATTCTGAACCTCGGCCTGAACGACGAGGCTGTTTTGGGCTTGGCGCGCAAAACCAGTGATGCGCGTTTTGCCTGGGACTCTTACCGTCGTTTTGTGCAGATGTATGGCGACGTGGTGATGGGCCTGAAGCCGGTCTCCAAGGAAGACCACGACCCGTTCGAAGTCATCATCGACATGGTGAAGGCGCAAAAGGGCGTGAAGCTCGACACCGACCTCGACGCCGACGACCTCAAGGAGCTGGTGCAGCGTTTCAAGTCGCTGATTCGCGCGCGCATCGGTCGCGACTTTCCCACCGACCCGTGGGAACAACTCTGGGGCGCGGTCTGGGCGGTGTTCGAGAGCTGGAACAACGATCGTGCCTGTGTCTACCGCGAGCTCAATGACATTCCCGCTTCCTGGGGCACGGCGGTGAATGTGCAGGTCATGGTGTTCGGTAACCTGGGTGACAACAGTGCCACCGGCGTGGCTTTTTCACGCGATGCCGGCACCGGCGAAGATTTATTCAATGGCGAGTTTCTGGTCAATGCTCAGGGCGAAGATGTGGTGGCCGGCATCCGCACCCCGCAGCAGGTGTCGCTGGTCGGATCGCGACGCTGGGCCGAACTGGCGCTGGTCACTGAAGACGAGCGCCGCCTGCACTATCCCTCGCTGGAAGAACTGATGCCACACATCTACCAGCAGTTGCTGCATGCCGAGACCACGCTGGAAAACCACTTCAGGGACATGCAGGACATCGAGTTCACGATCCAGCAAGGCAAGCTCTGGATGCTGCAAACCCGCAATGGCAAGCGCACCGGGTCGGCCATGGTTCGTATTGCCATGGAGATGCTGCAGCAAGGCATGATTGACGAAAAAACGGCGCTGCAGCGCGTCGCCCCCGAGCGTCTCAACGAGCTTTTGCACCCAATATTTGACCCCCGGGCACTGAAAGCGGCAGTCGTTTTGGCGCGCGGCCTGCCGGCTTCGCCGGGTGCCGCCACGGGTCAGATCGTGTTTCATGCCGATGAAGCCGAAACCTGGGCCAAGGCCGGCAAAGATGTGATTTTGGTGCGCCAGGAAACCTCGCCGGAAGACCTGCGTGGCATGAGTGTGGCCAGAGGCATTTTGACCGCGCGGGGTGGTATGACATCGCACGCCGCCGTGGTGGCCCGGGGCATGGGCAAGTGTTGTGTATCGGGTGCGGGTGCGGTGCATGTGGACCTGAAGGCCCGCACCATGAGCCTCGGCGAAGCGGTTTACCACGAGGGTGACTGGATCTCTTTGGACGGTTCTGCCGGCGAAGTCTATGCCGGCAAGATCGCCACCAAAGACGCCGAGTTGAGCGGTGATTTTGGCAAGCTCATGGCTTTGACTGACAAGTACAAGCGCATGGATGTTCGCGCCAATGCCGACACCCCTGACGAGGCCCGGGTGGCGCGCAATTTTGGCGCCACCGGCATTGGCCTGTGCCGCACCGAGCACATGTTTTTTGAAGGTGCGCGCATTTTGGCGGTGCGTGAAATGATCCTCGCCGACAACGAGGCCGGGCGGCGCAAGGCGCTGGCCAAGCTGTTGCCCATGCAGCGCGGCGACTTCGAGGGCCTGTTCCGTGAAATGCACGACCTGCCGGTCACCATCCGCCTGCTTGATCCACCGCTGCACGAGTTCTTGCCGCATGACGAAGCCAACCAGCGCACCA
>JAQSDS010000230.1 GCA_029946045.1 Rhodoferax sp. | reverse complement strand
AGCCGGTTACGCACGGCCGGTGTGGCATCGAGTCCGCGCGCCTCCAGCGTGCGCGGTACCAGAGCCAGGCGCGCCAGAATGTCGCCTTGGGTGCGCTCGGCCATGTCCCACAAGCCGTCATGGGCGGGAAAGTCGCCGTAGGCAAAGCCCATTTGCACGAGGTGGGCGTTGAGCAATTCAAAATGCAGGGCTTCCTCTTGCGCCACGCGCCACCAATCCAGATAAAAGTCGGCAGGCATGCCGGGGAAGCGCCACACGATGTCAAGCGCCAGGTTGATGGCATTGGCTTCGATGTGGGTGAGCGCATGGATCAGCCCAGCGCGGCCTTCCAGCGTGCCTACCGCCCGGGTCTTGAGTTGCGAAGGGTGCACCAGCAGCGGGCGCTCAGGTCGCCCGGGTAGCCCCTGCGGTTGCGGAAAAATGTCAGCCCTATCCAGGGTGAGCCGGGTGGCATCGAGCCCGCGCACCTGGGCCGCTTTGTCGATGGGGGACTTGATTTGCAGCAGTTCCAGGCACCGGGAACGCAAGGCCGTCGTGGCTTGCCCGGTGGGCTCTCGGGTGGGGGAGTTTGGGTCGATAGGGTTCATGTTGGACTTGGTTTCCCTACAATTCTAGGTAATTGATTTCAAAGGAATGCCATGGCAATCTACGAATTGGACGATGTGTCTCCGCAAATTGCCGAGTCCGCCTGGGTGGCTGACAGCGCCGAGGTGATGGGCGATGTGGTGCTGGGTGAGGAGGTTGGTATCTGGTTCGGCGTGGTGGTGCGGGGCGACACGGCCAGCATCCGCGTCGGTGCGCGCACCAATATCCAGGACCTGAGCGTGCTGCACGCCGATGTCGGCATGCCCTTGACGATTGGCGCGGGGGTCACGGTCGGGCACAAGGCCATGTTGCACGGCTGCACCATCGGTGATGACAGCTTGATCGGCATTGGTGCCGTGATCCTGAATGGCGCAAAAATTGGCAAGGGCTGTCTGGTGGGTGCAGGGGCGCTGGTGACCGAGGGCAAGGAATTTCCCGATGGCTGCATGATCATCGGTAGCCCTGCCAAGGTGGTGCGCCAACTCACACCCGAACAGTTACAGGGACTGCGCGACAGCGCCCGCCACTATGTGGTCAATGCGCAGCGTTTCAAAACCGGGTTGCACAAAACAGGGTTCTAATCAGTTGGGGTCAGAGCACATCGCTTCGCGAGTGGTCTGACCCGCAATGTTTCAAGTTGGTTGGGGTCACAGCACGTCGTTTTGCGAGTGGCCGGACCCGCAATGTTTCAAGTTGGTTGGGGTCAGAGCACGTCGCTTCGCGAGTGGTCTGACCCGCAATGTTTCAAGTTGGTTGGGGTCAGAGCACATCGCTTCGCGAGTGGTCTGACCCGCAATGTTTTATATATGTCTGAAATTCATAAATTTATTTTCGAAGGTCTGCCCGTACGTGGCGCGGTGGTGCGCCTGACCGACGCTTGGGTTGAAATTTTGCACCGCCGCGCCAGCAACACCACGCATGGCGCTTACCCGCCACCGGTGCAGGCGCTGCTCGGTGAAATGGCAGCCGCTGCCGTGTTGATGCAGTCCAATATCAAGTTCAATGGCGCCTTGGTAGTGCAGGTGTTTGGTGACGGTCCGGTCAAACTGGCGGTGGTCGAGGTGCAAAGTGATTTTTCCCTGCGCGCCACCGCCACGGTCAACGGCGCGCTCAGCCCGGATGCCTCATTGAGCCAGATGGTCAATGTCGGCAACGAGGGCAGATGCGCCATCACGCTCGACCCCAAGGACCGCCAGCCGGGGCAGCAACCCTACCAGGGCGTGGTGCCGCTGTTTGGCGACGCCCGCGAAAAACTCGAAAAATTCAGCGATGTACTGCAGCATTACATGTTGCAAAGTGAGCAGCTGGACACCACGCTGGTGCTGGCAGCAGACGACAAGGTGGCCGCCGGCCTGCTGATTCAGCGTCTGCCGATGGCAGGCAAGGGCAACCTGGCTGGGCAGTCGCAGGCTTCAGACGAGGACCAGATTGGTGTCAACGAGCACTACAAACGCATCGCCATGCTGGCGTCCAGTCTCAAGCGCGAGGAGCTGTTGACACTGGATGTTGAGACCATCCTGCACCGCTTGTTCTGGGAAGAGTCGTTGCTGCGCTTCGAGCCTTTGCAGGGCGAATCGGGGCCCCGTTTTGCGTGCTCCTGCAGCCGCGAGCGGGTGTCTCGAATGTTGTTGAGCCTGGGACAGGCGGAAGTTGACAGCATCCTGCAGGAGCGCGATGTGATTGAGGTCGGCTGTGATTTTTGTGGTCTCCAGTACCGATTTGATGCAGTCGATGCGGCGCAGATCTTCCGGGCTGCACATCTTGCGGTTCCGCCTGCGCCATTGCAGTAAGCCGGGCGGGGCACCGCCAGGGTGCGGCAGGAGCGCAGTGGTATACTCGTCGGGCTTTGTAGCTGGCTGATTTCATTCGTGCCTGTTGCAGAGTTAATCCGCAAACCAGTTTCATCAAGGTGTTGTCAGTCCCCTGGCAAAACGAACTGGATTTCAGACCTAACCTTTGGAGTATTTTTATGGCAATTACTATGCGCGAGATGCTGGAAGCCGGCGTTCACTTTGGTCACCAGACACGCTTCTGGAACCCCAAGATGGCCCCCTTCATTTTTGGCCATCGCAACAAGATTCACATCATCAACCTGGAAAAATCGCTGCCGATGTTCCAGGAAGCCGCCAAGTTTGTCCGTCAAATTTCGGCCAAGCGCGGTACCGTCCTGATGGTTGGCACCAAGCGCCAGGCGCGTGAAACTGTGGTCACTGAAGCGCAACGCGCCGGTGTGCCTTATGTTGATTCGCGTTGGTTGGGCGGTATGTTGACCAATTTCAAGACGGTCAAGACCTCGATCAAGCGTCTCAAGGACATGAAGATCCAGCAAGAAGCTGGTCTCGACAGCATGAGCAAAAAAGAGCAGTTGATGTTTGCCCGTGAACTCGAAAAACTCGAGAAAGACATTGGCGGCATTCAGGACATGACGACCTTGCCTGATGCTATTTTCGTGATCGATGTGGGTTACCACAAGATTGCCATTGCCGAAGCCCGCAAGCTTGGTATTCCGCTGATTGCTGTGGTTGACACCAACCACTCGCCAGAAGGCATCGACTACGTTATTCCTGGCAATGACGACTCCTCCAAGGCCGTGATGTTGTACGCCCGGGGCATTGCCGATGCCATCCTGGAAGGTCGTGCCAATGCCATGGACGATGTGGTCAAGGCTGTTGCTGAAGACAGCGCCGATGAATTCGTTGAGGTCAATGAGGCTGCTGCCTGATTTGTTGGTGACCCCAATTAAAAGGGGGGCTCATGCGCCCCCTTTTTTTTAATTTCAATTGATAAACTGAACTGATTTCCGGAGAAAAAAATGGCTGTAATTACTGCAAGCATGGTGGCTGAACTTCGTGGCAAAACCGATGCTCCGATGATGGAATGCAAGCGCGCCTTGACCGAGGCAGAGGGCGATATGGTCAAGGCCGAAGAACTGCTGCGCGTCAAACTGGGTAGCAAGGCCGGCAAGGCAGCCAGCCGTGTCACGGCCGAAGGTGTCGTGGTCTACGCTGCAGATGCCGGTGCGGGTGCGCTGCTCGAAGTCAATTGCGAAACCGATTTTGTCACCAAGAACGACAGTTTCCTGGGTTTGGCCAATGCCGCAGCGGCCTTGGTCGCCAAGCACAATCCGGCAGATGTGGCTGCGTTGGGCGAGCTGCCCTACACGCAAGACGGTTTTGGTCCGACGCTCGAAGACGTGCGCAAGGGACTCATCGGCAAAATTGGCGAGAACATGAGTTTTCGCCGTTTCAAGCGCTTTGCCAGCGGCAACAAGCTGGCCTCTTACCTGCACGGCACCCGCATTGGTGTGGTGGTTGAGTTTGAAGGTGACGACACCGCAGCCAAAGACGTTGCCATGCATGTGGCGGCCATGAAGCCCGTGTCCTTGTCGAGTGACCAGGTGCCAGCTGAATTGGTGGCGCGTGAGCGCTCGGTGGCAGCT
>JAQSDS010000229.1 GCA_029946045.1 Rhodoferax sp. | reverse complement strand
GAGCACGTCGCTGCGCGAGTGGTCTGACCCACAAGGTTTCAGAATTTTAAAAGTCCCCGCTTGCCCCATTGGCCAGGGACTCAAACTTGGTGATCTTGTTCAGGAAAGTCAGTTTGACCACGCCGGTGGGGCCATTACGCTGCTTGGCAATGATGACCTCGGCCACGCCGGGTTCTTTGCAGGCGTCCTTGGTGTAGTACTCGTCGCGGTAAATGAACATGATGATGTCGGCGTCCTGCTCGATGGCGCCTGATTCACGCAAGTCACTCATCATGGGACGTTTGTCGGGTCGCTGTTCCACACTGCGGTTCAACTGAGACAGAGCGATCACCGGGCATTTCAGCTCTTTGGCCAGCATCTTCAAGCCACGAGAAATTTCACCCAACTCGGTGGCGCGGTTTTCACCGTCGCTGCCGTTGGAGCCGCTCATCAATTGCAGGTAGTCCACCACAATCAAGCCTAACTGCCCGCATTGGCGCGATAACCTGCGCGCATTGGCCCGTAACTCGCTGGACGTGAGTCCGGCTGATTCGTCAATGTGTAAGGAAATCGTGCGCAGCTTTTCAATGGCTTCGGACAGGCGCGGCCATTCGTCGTCGGTCAACTTACCCGTGCGCAAATGGCCCTGGTCGATACGGCCAATCGAGCCCACAATACGCACCGCCAATTGCGCTGCGCCCATTTCCATCGAAAACACAGCCACCGGCAAGCCTTCATTCAGGGCCACATGCTCGGCAATATTGATGGCCAAGGCCGTCTTACCCATCGACGGACGCGCCGCCAGCACCACCAGGTCACCACCTTGCAGGCCTGCCGTCATACGGTCCAGATCGTAAAAACCAGTGGGCACGCCGGTGACATCATTGGGGTTGTCAGCCATTTCCTGGACGCGGTCGAGCAACTCGACCACCAGCGTGTCCATGGTCTGAAAGCCCTGTTTGGTGCGGGCGCCCTCCTCACCAATGTTAAAAATCTTTTGCTCGGCCTCGTCCAGAATCGCCGCCACAGGGCGACCTTTGGGATTAAAGGCGTTGGCTGAAATTTCCTCGCTGGTGGAAACAAGTTTGCGCAAAATCGAGCGTTCACGCACGATTTCAGCGTAACGGCGAATGTTGCCGGTACTGGGTACGTACTGCGCCAGGGCATTGAGATAATGCAGACCCCCCACTTCTTCTGCCTTGCCGGCGCTTTGCAACTGCTCATAGACGGTGATGACGTCGGCCGGTTTGCCACCGTTGATCAACAAACTCAGGGCCGCAAACACCTGGCGGTGCTCAAAACGGTAAAAATCGTTCTCAGTCAGAACATCGCTGACCCGGTCCCAGGCGGCGTTATCGAGTAGCAAACTCCCCAGCACACTGGACTCGGCCTCGATGGAGTGCGGCGGAATACGTAATTGGGCAACCTGGCGATCAGCGCCCAAGTCTTCGTTCAGGGAGGAAAGTATGGCAGACATGGTATTTCTTTAAGACCCTGAATGTTACGACTTGCAGAGTACCTTTGCGCACTTGAAAGAATACGAGTTTGACAGTGAAACCAACGAAAAAGCCCGACCGGTAAAGATCGGGCTTTCGAAATAAGTGGTGGGATGTGCGGGGGTCGAACCCACGACAAACGGATTAAAAGTCCGCTGCTCTACCAACTGAGCTAACATCCCAAACGCAAGTTTTTGTTGCGTTCTAGCAAGCCTCAAATTATAAACAAATATTGAGGCCTTATTGGCTTGTAGAACTCAATTTATTCAAAATCACACCCGCAGCGCACATACCGAAGCTGGCCGTGACGGTCACCACCGAGCCAAAACCACTGCAGTTCAAGCTGCCGTCACCTTCGACACCGCATGAAGCGTCGGGGGGTGCCACTGCTTCGGGGCTGTAAACACAGCTGATGCCCATTTTTTTTGCGGATCGCAACGCAGGGAACTCTTTGCGTAACTGATAACGCACTTTGGCCAGCAAGGGATCGTGCGTGACATCCAGCACATCGGCCACCGCTACCTTCTCGGCGTGACGTTTGCCACCGGCTGCACCAACCATCACATGTAGCACGCCAGTTTTTTTGGCCCAGACCGCCATGGCGAGCTTGGCCTTGGCCTGATCGCAGGCATCGACCATCGCGTTCACGCCAGCGGGCAGAATGGCCGGCCAGTTGTCCGGCTCGGCAAACGCCTCGACACAGGTTACCTGACATTCGGGAAAATAAGAGTGCATGCGCTCGCGCATGGCGTCGACCTTGGCTTGGCCCACGCTGGCCTGAACTGCCTGAATCTGGCGATTGATGTTGGATTCGGCCACCTGATCGAAATCGATCAGCGTGATGTGGCCCACACCACTGCGCGCAAGTGCTTCCGCAACCCAGGAGCCAACGCCACCAATGCCGACAACAGCGACATGTGCGTTGCGAATACGTTCAGCGCCGGCCACACCGTACAAGCGCTCCAGCCCCCCAAAACGACGATCTGGCAAGCCGGTCATTTCAAGGTTGCGAGTCGTTCCTTGGCGGCAACGGCGGCTTCTGAACGCGGATAGGCCTTGATGAGGTCGGTCAGTGTTTTGCGTGCACCTTTGCTGTCTTTCAGCTCTAACTGGCAATTGGCCACCGACAGCACGGCCTCTGGCGCGCGCACATGCTCAGGGTCCTTGGCAATCAGAACCCGGAAATTAGCCATGGCCTCTTTGTAGTCGCGCGTTGCATATTGGGCGTTACCCAACCAGAACAGCGCAGGCACCGAATAACCACTGGCAGGATAACGGGAAACAAAGCTCGAGAAAAGACGTTGTGCGTTAACAAAGTCACCATTTCGAAACACGGCCATCGCCGCTTGGAAATCGCGTGTTTCCGTCTGATCAGCCGTGAACTCGACACCATCGAGTTGGACTGAAACAGGCTCGATCTTGTTGAAACGCGCTTGAATCGCCTGCAACTGGTCTTTTTGCTGGCGCTGGATCTCTGACAAGTCACGCGTGATCTGCTCATTACCACCGCGTAATGTGGCTATTTCCGCTTTTAACAGTTCAATCTGACGCTGCAAATCAAGCAGGCTTTTACCCAGAGCCTGTAGTTCCGCAGCCAAAACTTGGCGATTCTGGACTGATTCCCCGCGCACGACTTCTACGCGCTGGCGCAAATCAAGGATTGCCTGGCGCGCTTCGTCGTCCTCGAACAGGGCGGCATGAGACAGGCCAGCAGAAGCCGCAAATAACAAAAAAACAGCGGTGCGCTCTAAAAACAAGAATGACATGGCCGACACTGGTTTCATTGGTAACGAATTTCAGCGCGGCGATTCTTGGTAAAGGCAGCCTCATCGTTGCCAGCCACCACTGGCTTTTCCTTACCAAAGCTCACCGCTTCCATCTGGCCAGCGGGCACACCCAAAATAGACAGGGCGTCACGCACAGCTTCGGCCCGTTTCTGCCCCAGAGCGAGGTTGTACTCACGTCCACCGCGCTCGTCGGTATGCCCCTCAATGGCGACCTTACGGGATGGCTGAGCGCGCAAAAACCGGGCATGCGCTGCAATGACCGCTTGGTACTCCGGCTTGATGACAAAGCTGTCATAGTCAAAATAGACCAGGCGTGAATCGGTGGGTGCTGGGGCTTGATCAAGCGCACGCCCCAAATCAACAGGCGCAACACCGCTGCCCTGAACCCTGGAACCCGCCGTACCAGCATCAGCTGTAACGGCTTTTGCCGTTGCGTCCACGACCGGTACATCATTCAAGGGAACCGACGTTCCACAAGCAACCAAAAGGGTTGACACCAGACCAACAAAAACAAATTTTTTCATCCTGAATCACTCCAAACTGTTATTTAAAAAATGGACCCCAGTGCGGTTCCCTGATGTCTCCTTGCTGTCCACTGAGCCTGGCCTTGACTTTGCCATCCAGTGTGCTCGTCATCAGCGCCTCCCGGCCCTGCTGCTGGGTTGCGTACACCAACATCTTGCCATTGGGAGAAAAACTAGGGCTTTCATCTGCGGCCGAGTCAGTGATGACGCTCACTGTTCCATCAACCAGATTCATCAAATGCAGCTTG
>JAQSDS010000228.1 GCA_029946045.1 Rhodoferax sp. | reverse complement strand
TGCGATAAAAGGATGGCTCTAAGTCCTGCGGTTTCACACGATTCAATAGACGCCTTGAAGAACCCATGAGCAGTTGCTGTAGCCGTTCCTGCTGAGAAGGCGACAGGAGGTGGTCCAGCCTCAATGAATTTACCGAGGCTCTGCGACAGCGGGGCCTGATCACCGTGGTCATAAAGTGGGAAGCCCGCCAAGATTGCTTGCTTGGGCCAGTCGCCTTGGGGTTCGGCGAACCAGTCTGGGAACATTCCGACTACACAGTCCGCCTCATGAATCCAAGAGCGGAATATTCGCTCTAAACGGGGCAGACCAAGCTCAAAGCGCAAGTTATTTAGTGGTGCTGTGAAACTCGGGTCATAGAAGAATTTGTCAAGCATCCACCAAGCCATATGCTTCAGGAGCGTTGGGGTGCGGGAATCAATCCAGTTGGACACCAGCCGTGGCGGACTGATATTCGATCGAAAGACGGATGGAGCTAGGTGGACAGTTGCACAAGGAATACCATCGGTTTCTCGCAGCAAGCGGTGCGCGAACAATAAGGAATTGCCGACAGCGATTGTTTCACCAAGGATGACATCGGATTTCATGGCTCGGTAGTATTCAGAGCAGATTTCGGCATACTCCCTCGCGACACGCTTGAAAGCCCGGCTTGAGTTGCCATCTGCCAGTTCAGCAAATAGCGATGAATACTTGTCGACTGTGCTTATCGGTACGAATCGGATCGCAGCATCCATTGCATAGGCACGGAAGAACGGATTCGCATAAAAAATAACCTCGTGTCCGAGAGCTGCAAACTTCCGGCTGAGAGCAACAAATGGCAACACATCGCCGTGACTGCCTGCTGTAGAAATTAGTATTCTCATCAGAAATGGCTCAAGTTATTGTGTGGTGGATAGGTGAGGCACACACGTATGAATTCAGTGGTCGGCGAAGCCGATCCACTGCAATGTCGGGTTAGGTCGCATTTGGAACAAGGGCTACAACCCTCAAAACCGATGGGGCAATTATTCGGTGTACTGGTACAACTGGGAGCATGTACAGCCGACCGAGCAAGTTATGTACATGCACGACTGTTGTGACGGTGACGACTACTGCGCCAGTATCAACGTCGACGGCCCTGTGAATCGACAGGGTCACGTCCAGATGTTTATCCTTATCACCGAGAAGAACTTCATCGAACGTGTTGTTAATAAGCGTGAAGATGCCCACCCGATCATCAGGCTTATAGTCGCACTCGGGCTTCAGCTTGTTGATTTTATCGAATGCCCCGAGGTTCTTCAGACCGACCATAGTGGCTGCTCGGTTGCGGATAGACATACAGGCATTCACCCAGGCCGGGGTTGAGGAGAAAGCCTTTAGAAACTGACCCATTGCGGAAAGCCGGGGATCCCCTGCTGAAACGGACCAGGAATCATGGAAATAGCAGCCGGGCACAAACGAAGCTATCTGGCTTTGGGCCGGAGCGTGACTTTTAAAAGGATGAGTATTCATGCAACCTAACGCAGAGTTCACCGGCACCAAACGGCGTCGGTGTGCAACGACAAGTTAAAGAAACAATCATTCAAATTACACATAATTTATTTCCACTTGGGGTAGCTTCAGAATTCGGAAAATAAAGCACGCAAGGGACTGCCGTGTCAGGTTGAAGTCTGAGAAGTCGAGCGTGAAACTTCCGGCAAAGCCCAAAACGGCTCTAATCTGACGCTGCGTGTGCAAAGTGCCTGACATCAGGATAGGGTATAGCTCATGTTGACATTGGTTTCGCGACACCTTCTGATTTAGCACGATATGGTCAGCGACCAAAAAATTTAGATAGGACGCCATTGCTCCATTCAGAATTCAGCGTGAGCATGTTGTGTCCCATCGCCTTGGCTTCGAGATGTACCGTTTGCGCAGGCAGGAGCGGCAGGTGAAAAGTCTGCTGATAGGCATAGCCGATGAAACTGCATTCGCTGCTCAGCATCAGCAGTTGACCTGAGTAGGCCGCAATGTTTTGGGTCAAATCTGTGGTGAATACGGCGGGATCGCTCATAACCGGTTTGAGCATATTGGAAAACGCTGCATAACCGGCTCTGACAAATGCATTGGGGGGCATACGCTGGTCCGCGCACTGATACGGGCCGCCCGGTTTGGCGCGGTTCATCAGACGGGTCATCACGAAATCAAACCGTTCATGCCCATCCTGACTTGCGACAAATGGCGTCAAAGCAATGGCCCCCAGCAAAGGCAATGCGTCACTCCAGGATTGAGAGGCCTTCAGACGGCTGACAAAGGCTTTGGCAGAAGTCGGGTTGAGGATGCCGGGCTCCACCGCCACTGCATGGCTCACCCGCTCGGGATGTTGTCCCAAGTAGCCCAGGACCAACATTGCGCCCCACGAATGGCCGATCAGTCGCACGCGACCTTGGCCGCTGTAATGCTGGACGATCTGGTGCAGGTCCACCAAGCTGCTCTGCAAGGTCAAAGCGTGCGCCTCGACCCTGGGCGACAGCCCGGTACCGCGCTGGTCATAGAAGATTACGCGGTAGTCACGCGCCAGGCCTTGTAAGGCGTAGAGGTAGTTCGAGTCGCCTCCTGGCCCCCCATGCACCACGATGACCGGCGGTGCTTGCGGGTTGCCAAACGTCTTCACATGAAAGCGGTAGCCTTCGATCTCAACGAACTCCAGCGCCGGGTTGTTCTCCACTGTGGGCGGCACCGCCGTGCAGCCCGCGAGAGCACCCACCAGGGATAAGGGCAACAGTCTGCTCAAGAGTTGGCGCATGCTCATGAAACAGCGAAACCCGTTTGCGCGGCTGGTGATGGGGCTGTGCGAGCAAGCCAACCGTCCAGCAGTGCGCCAAGCGCCTGACGGGTGGCTTCAGCCACCACTGGGTGCGCAAAATTTCGCAAATGTGTTTGCCTGAGAACCGCTGCGCCATGCACCAGAGCCCAGACGCCAAAACACAAGCCCTCTGCGTCGGCGCTCGAGTCGCCCAGTACCCGCCGCGCACAGTCAAGCAAAACTGCATAGGGAGAATCGTGCGAGACGTTGTCAGCCAGATTGATCCGATCTGAAGGTAAGGCAGCGAAAAACAGGGCAAACAGAGCTGGTTGCGTGCACGCGAAGTCCTGGTAGCCCTCGGCCATGCCAAGCAGCTGCTCGCGCGGCGTATTGCCTTTGCTTTGTGCCATTAATGCTTGATGCAACGCAGTTGCTGCACGGCGACGCACCTCGGACAGCAAATGGTCCTTGCTCCGGAAATGCTCATAGATGGAGGGGGCCTTGATACCTACCTGTGCGGCAACTTTGCGCAACGAGAGCTTTGCAACGCCATCGCAAGCAATCATTTGCGTGCAAACTTGGACGATTTCATCTGCGGTACTCATGGGTAAAGTGTAGCCTAACACCGTTAGGTTTGTCAACACAAAGTCAATGAGAATTACATGGCAGGCCAAATGGCTCTCTTTTCATTTCGATCAAATCTGTCACGTTTGATGGACGCACCAGTTCTGAAATGCATCGTGTGCTTTTTGTGGCCTGATTTTGGGGGCATGCTTGGGTTTATGCGGTTGGAATTCTTATCCGTGACCGCGATCAGTTGTTCCGCCAGGAAGGCCACCGGGTGTTCAAGAAAGTCTGCCCCATGGCCGCCGACCACATCGCCAGCCACCTGGCGTCCCACGACATGGCACCCGCCGGTGTACGCCGCTTCTAGCTGCACCAGGCCAGCCTGTCGATGAACCAGTTCATCACCCGCAGGCTGCTGGGCCGCGACGCCTCGCTGGACGAAGCGCCGGTGATCCTGGACGAGTTTGCCAACACCGCCTCGGCCGGCTCCATCATTGCGTTCCACCGCCACAAGGCCGACTTTCAGCCGGGTGACGTGGGCGTGATCTGCTCCTTTGGCGCCGGCTATTCGATTGGCAGCGCGGTCGTCAAGAAGCACTAATCGGCATCCGGGCCAAAAACTTCCCAAAGTCACGCTCCAGTTCGCCCGCGGTCTGCGCGCCGTGGGCAAACAGCCACTTGACGCGGTCCACCGTTTGCGGATCGCGCAGGGCCT
>JAQSDS010000227.1 GCA_029946045.1 Rhodoferax sp. | reverse complement strand
AAGAATCTGTTTCATGGTGTTGTCAAAGGGTTCAGGGTTGGGGGGAAGCCAGGCCGATGGCCTTGAGACCAGCCTGAGCGATGGCCTCGTCTTGTTCTTCGGAGCCGCCCGAGACACCGATGCCACCAATGCGCAGACCCTGCTCCAGAATGGGCAGTCCGCCGCCGAAAGCCACAAAGCGCGGGCGCAGCACAATGCCTTCACGCACGGCTTGGGAATGTTCCTGCAACGCGCCTTGCCATTTGGAGGTGGCCAGGCCGAAGCTGGCAGCGGTATAGGCCTTGTCGATGGCGATGTCGATGGAGTGCAGCGGCGCGCCGGGCATGCGCAGAAACGCCACCAGCACGCCACTGACATCGACCACCGCCACATTGACGGCCGTGCCCAAGGCCTTGGCGTAAGCCACACTGGCCCGCGCCGCGTCGCTGGCGGCCAGCACGTCGATCAGGCGCTGGCCCACACTGCGGGCACTGGAATCACCAGGAAAGTAGTCCATAGGAGAGTTCATTCGTTGTGCGCGCAGCCACAGATCATGTGTAGACTTCTGTGAAAGAAGCCACCAGTTCACCGGTGTGATAGAAGATGCCTGAACCCAGATGGGCTTCATCCCAGGTGGTCACAGGGCGGTCGCGCTGGGCCAGGTAGCCCAGACCGGCAAAGGTCTCGTTGCGGTTGCCGCTCGGGTCGAAGAAATAAATGGTTTCACCGCGGGTGATGCCATGGCGGGTCGGTGCCACGTCGATCTTGGTCTTGGTCTTGGCCATCACGTCGGCCGCCTTCAGCACATCGTGCCAGGAATCCAGGAAGTAGGAAATGTGGTGCAAGCCCATGCGCGGACCGCCCACAAAGGCAATGTCGTGCGGTGTGGTGGTGCGTGCCAGCCAGGTCGCAGCCTGGATGTCGCCGTTCGGGCCCACCATGACTTGTTCGGTCAGGAAAAAGTCGAGCACTTCGGTGACGAATTGGGTGTTTTCGGCGACCTTGTTGACCCCGGTTTCGGGGTTCAACTCGCACATCAGCAGGCAGTGGTCGAGCCAGTGGGCGCCCGCGCCCTTGAGGTTGTCTGGCCACGGGTCGGGGTTGAGGGAACCGACTTCGGTGCCGACGTATTCCTTCATGGCATACAGACGCATTTCGTGGCCGCTGGGCAGGTTGAACTTGAGCAGGCGGCCGGTCGCGGGCATGTCGCCCTCGGCCAACATCTCGGTCTGGATGCCGTAGGCTTCAATTTTGGCTTGCAGGGCGTCGAGGTCGCTGTCTTTTTCGACCTTGTAGGCCACATGGTTCATGCCGGCACGGTCCGACGGTGTCAGCACCAGCGAGTACTTGTCCCACTCGTCCCAGCACTTGAAGTACAGGTTGCCGTGTTTGTCTTCCATCGTTTTCTTCATGCCCAGCACGTTTTCATAGTGCTTCGTGGCAGCGGCCATGTCCATCACTTTGATGCTGACGTGGCCAATTCGCAAAATGCCCATTTTTATCTCCGGTTGGTGTTGTAAATGACTAACTTGATTGAGAGTCCGCCGACTTGGCAAGCTCCCGTGAAAAAGGCTTGATCAGCCTGCCTGCCACTTCCAGCCTGACCGGCGTGACGGGTATCACGCGGCAGGCCAGGGTGATTCCTTGCGCCTCGTCTTCGACCGACACATGCGCCCGGCTGACCGGACCGCACGATTGCACCTGACCCGACACGATGCGCACCTTGCAGACACCGCAGCCGCCGCTGACGCAGCCCGCTGGAATGCCCTTGCGACCGAGCTTGAGCATGCCCTTGAGCAAGTTCTCGTCGGTGGCGCACTGGTAGCTTTCGCCGGTCTGGGCGATCTCTACCGTGACTTTGGGGCGGGTGTCGAAAAACATGGTCGGATGCCTTGGGATCAGCCGAGGTCACCACCACCGACCGGCAGAACCGAGCCAGTGATGTAGGACGACTCGTCCGAGGCGAAGAACAGGATCGGTGCGACCTGCTCATCGATGGTGCCGTAGCGGTGCATCAGGCTTGAGTCGACGGTCTGGTCGACGATGGCCTGGTACCAGATCTTTTCCTGACGGCTCTGTTTTGCGGCGTTGCGCGGGATCTTGCGCGGCGGTGCCTCGGTGCCACCAGGTGCGGTGGCATTGATACGAATGCCGTGCTGCGTGTGCTCCATGGCCAGTGCGGCGGTCAGGGCGTTGACACCGCCCTTGGCTGCCGCGTACGGCACGCGGTTGACACCGCGTGTGGCGATGGACGACACGTTGACGATCACGCCCTTCTTTTTCTTGAGCATGGCCGGCAACACGGCACGGCAGCACCACAGAGTGGGAAAAAGCGAACGCCGGACTTCGGCTTCAATCTGCGACTCTTCGTAATGCTCAAAGGGCTTGGCCCAGATGGTGCCACCGACGTTGTTGACCAGCACATCGACACGCTTGAACTGTTTCAGGCACTCGGCCACCATGGCCTGGGCGCCAGCGAAAGTCTCCAGGTCGGCCTGAAAAGCCACGGCCTTGCCACCGGCCGCGTTGATCTCGCTCACAGTCTGGAGGACCAGATCCGAGCGGTCCACCGCCAGCACGCTGCCACCTTCGGCTGCCACGCGCTGCGCCACACCCTGGCCAATGCCCTGGGCGGCACCGGTGACGATCACCACCTTGCCCTTGAAGCGTTCTGCGTGGCTCATGCAGCCCCCGTTTCGTTGGTCGACGAGAATTTCTCAAAGAGGAAGTTGTTCGGTGTCACGCCGACACCGGCCATCCACTTGCGCACGCCTTCGACCATGGGCGGCGGGCCGCACACATAGACGTCGACGTTGCCGTCATGCAGGTCATCCGCCGACAGGTGACTGGTCACGTAGCCTTGTTTCGGATGCCCGCTGGTGGCATCGACCATGGTGGTAAAGAAATCAAAGTTGGGCATCGCCGCCTTGAGTTCGTTGAGCTTGTCCAGCTCGACCAGGTCGTCGCTGGTGTTGACACCATAGGCCAGGCGGATGGGCTGCGTGGTCGGGTTGTCCTTGAGCCACAGCAACATCGACAGGAACGGTGCCAGACCGGTACCGCCAGCCAGCATCAGCACGGGCCGTTGCACCGGGCGCAGGTAAAAGCTGCCGTAAGGGCCGGTGAACATCATGAAGTCACCAACCTTGGCCTTGTGGCGCATGAAGGTGCTCATCATGCCGTCCGGCACGTCACGAATCAGGAACGATTGCTCGACCTGGTTCGGCGCCGAACTGAAGGAATACGAGCGCGTGTCCTTGCTGCCGGGCACCAGCAGGTTGACGTACTGACCGGGCAAAAAGCTCACCGGCAGTTCGGCTTTCACCGTGAATGAAACGGTGCTGGCCGAGTCGCGGTTGATGCTGAGCAAATGGCTGCCGTGTGTGCCGACTTCGGTCTTGCAGGCCGCCGACGAGGCCGGCACCTTGACCACGCAGTCGGAAGTTGGCTTCATCTGGCAGGTCAGCACATAACCGTTGGCTGCTTCTTCTTCGGTCATGGCGTCCTCGATGTAGACGCCCATGGTGAAGCTGCCACTTTCGCAATGGCACTTGCAGGTGCCGCAAGCGCCATCACGGCAATCAAGCGGGATGTTGATCTTGGCGCGATAAGCGGCGTCGCAGACCAGTTCGTCGGCAGCACAGGGAATGATGCGCGAGACACCGTCCTCGAACTGCAGTGCAATGTTGTAAGACATGAGATCGTATTCCTCTGAAAAGTGGCAGGTGGCTATCAGATGTGATACACGTCGAGCCAGTGGTGCACCAGATCGTTCTTCAGGACCACATACTTGCGCTTGATCACCGGCTTGGGACCGGAGGTGTCGATCAGGTAGGTCGAATAGCCGAAATACACGTCAACGATCTGGTAGCGGTAAGCGTGCGTGGTCCAGTTGAAGCGCACTTCAACACTGGTCTCGTCTTGCTTGAGCACTTCGATGTTGTTCAAGGCGTGGCCGGTGCGGGTATCGGGAATGGCGGACGCTGCGCGCTCGGTTTCGATGCGAAAAATGCGATCTTCCAAACCGCTGCGGCTGGGGTAATAGATCAGCGACACTTCCTTCTGTGGATCGGTCGTGAGGCAACCGTCATC
>JAQSDS010000226.1 GCA_029946045.1 Rhodoferax sp. | reverse complement strand
TCTGACACAGCTTCTGGTGCAGCCTCTGCTGTGTTGTCGCTGGCACCTGGCTCCCGCGGCATCAGGGCCATGGCGCCCATCAGTTGCTTGCATTGGAGTTGTAGTTGCTCGTAGAGTGCCTCGGCCGCCAGCTTGGCTGCCTGTGGGTCAATTGCGACCGGCAAGGGCTCAAGCTCGGTCGCCGCCGGAACAAACAGCGAGCTGTTACTTTTGGCCTTGAAGACAAGGTCGATCAACGCGCCCCGCTTGATGGTTAAAAGGTTCTCGGGTACTTTTTGGCCATTGGAGATGTAGTGCAGGGGCAGTTGGTGGCGAATGGCCATGTCAATCAACACGCCGGGATGTGTGGCTTCGTCAACTTTGGTGAATATGCAGCCCGCCAGATCATCGGTCCCGCTGCCCTTGCCTCCATGTCGGTAGGCATGCACCACTTCATTGAGTGTGTCGCCATGGCAGGAGGCATTGAGCAGCAAGAGGCGCTTGACCGGGCGACTTGCGCCGCAGAGCATCGAGATCTGGCTTGATACGGCACGGTCGCGCTGGCTCATGCCCACGGTGTCGATGAGCACCATGTGCTTGTCGGCCAGGTCAAGCAGGGCCCGTTCAAGGTCGCCAGCGTCTTTGACTGCATGTACCGACACCCCAAGGATCTGGCCATAGATGCGCAATTGTTCATAGGCACCAATACGAAAGCCGTCGGTGGTAACCAAGGCCAGTTTTTGGGCCCCGAAACGCATGACACAGCGTGCGGCAAGTTTGGCGGTGGTGGTGGTTTTGCCAACGCCGGTGGGTCCCGTCAGGGCATAGACCCCGCCAGCATCCATCATGGCGTTTTCGTCTTCCAAAATAGGAAGTTGACGCGCCAGTTCCGACTTGACGTAGTCCATGCCCGTGGCAAAGTCATGGCCCTCGGGTAGCTGCGCCAGAATGTCCTGCGCCAGGCGTGCGCTGAACCCCGCCTCAAGCATGGGGCGCAACAGTTGGCTGCGCAGCGGGTTCCCGCCCGGCTTGTTCTGGCGCGACATGCCGTCCAGCCGGTCTTCGATCATGCCGCGCATCGAATGGATCTCGCGCAGCAGATTTTCTTCGTGGTTGGGTGCAGGCGTTTGGGTCGGGGGCAAAATGACTGGCGCTGGCATCGGCCTGACGGGCGTCATCATTTTGACCACCTGCTCTTCCAGGGTGGCCAAGATTTCAACGCCGCTGCCGGTTACCCGACTGGACAGTATGTAGGCATCGGGACCCATTTGTTCGCGCAACAAGCGCAGCGCCTGACGACTCGATGGTGCCGTGGCCTTGAAGGTCACCGTGCTGACTTCCGTGGCATTACTCAAGCTCGTCCTCCAATCGTGGCTGTTACTTTGATGGTGCGGTTATCCGGGATTTCAGCTTGTGAGAGCACCTTGAGCTGCGTCAGATTGCGCCGCAGAAAGCGCGACAGCAAGACCCGCAGCGGATGCTGAACCACAAGCACAGGCATCAGGCCCTGCTGTAATTGACGTTCCATGGCCAACTGGGTTTCCCGCAGCAGGCTGTCGGCCAGACCCGGCTCCAGACCACTGCTGTTGCTGAGTGCCTGCAGCAAGATGCGATCAAGCGAGCTGTCAAGGCCAATGACTTGCAGCGCATCGTTGCCCGGGTAAATTTGCTGGATGATGGCGCGACTGAGTGCCAGGCGAATCAGCGAAGTCAGTTCGGTGGTGTCGGTAACGGTGGCGGCGTGTTCAGCCAGCACCTCGAGGATGGTGCGCATGTCGCGGATCGGCACCTCTTCATCCAGCAGGTTTTTCAGCACCTTCTGGACCGTGGTGAGTGACATGGACTTAGGCACCAGGTCCTGCACCAGCAGGGGCGATTCTTTGCCGACATGGTCCAGCAGTTGCTGCACCTCCTGACGCCCCAGCAATTCTGCGGCGTGGGTGTGAATCAGATGGTTGAGGTGGGTGGCTACAACGGTGCTGGCATCGACCACGGTGTAGCCAAAAATTTGGGCCTGCTCGCGTAGGCTGCTGTCAATCCAGATGGCTGGCAAGCCAAACGCCGGATCATTGGTGGGTGTGCCCGGCAGGGTGGCGCTGACCTGGCCAGGGTTGATGGCCATCCATTGGCCCGGCAATGCCTCACCCTGACCGATTTGCACGCCCTTGAGCCGGATCACGTAGGCATGGGGCTTGATTTCAAGGTTGTCCCGAATGTGGACCACCGGCACCAAAAACCCGATGTCCTGGGCAAATTTTTTGCGGATGCTTTTGATCCGGCCCAACAGTTCGCCGCTCTGGGCCCGATCCACCAGCGAGATCAAGCGGTAGCCGACCTCCAGACCCAAGGGGTCCACCAAGGCCACGTCGTCCCAGGACGCTTCCTGCTTTTCGGTGAATTCCGGCACGGGCGCTTGAACCGGCGCTTCGACCCTGAGCGCGCTTTCAGCTCGTTTGGAGACGCGTCGACCGAGCCAGATGAGGCCACCGGAAATAAGCAGAAACGACAGGTTGGGCATACCCGGAATGAGGCCCATCAGACCAATGACACCAGCGGTCAGAAACAAGACCTGCGGATTGGCAAACAACTGGCCCGTGAGTTGTCCGCCCACGTCTTCGTCGGTTGCCACGCGCGACACAATCACGCCAGCTGCAGTTGAAATGACCAGCGCTGGGATTTGTGCCACCAGACCGTCGCCGATGGCCAGTAAGGTGTAGGTGGTGGCGGCACTGGCCAGGCTGAGGTCGTGCTGCGCCATGCCGACGATCAGTCCGCCAACGATGTTGATGACCATGATCAGCAAGCCGGCGACGGCGTCGCCACGGACGAACTTGCTGGCACCGTCCATGGAGCCATAGAAAGCGGCCTCCTGAGCCACTTCAGCGCGCCGCTTGCGGGCGAGGTCTTCACCGATCAGGCCGGCATTGAGGTCGGCATCGATCGCCATCTGCTTGCCCGGCATGGCGTCAAGGGTAAATCGGGCACCAACTTCGGCAATGCGGCCTGCCCCCTTGGTGATGACCATGAAGTTGATCACCACCAAGATGATGAAGACCATGACACCCACCGCAAAGTTGCCCCCCACCAGGAAATGGCCAAAGGCTTCGATCACCTTGCCGGCGGCATCCGGGCCGGTATGGCCATCCATCAGCACAACACGGCTCGATGCCACATTGAGCGACAAGCGCAGCAGCGTGGTGAACAGCAGCACGGCCGGAAACGCAGCGAAGTCAAGCGCCTTCATGGTGTACATGCTGACCAGCAGCACCATGATCGAGAGTGCAATATTGAAGGTGAACAGCAGGTCGAGCAACAACGGCGGCAGTGGCAGCACCATCATGCTGAGAATCAGAACCACAAGAACCGGACCAGCAAGGCCCTTGCCTTTTTCGCCCGACATCATGCTGCTGGCCATGCGCAGGCTTGAACTGAAGGCGCTCATGCGATCTGACCAGGCAAGTCAAGTGCCTCAGGCACCGGCAGGTTGGTGGGCGTGGGTGGCGGCGTGCCCCCGTCAAGGCCCAGGCGTTGCAGCTGGTAGGCCCAGGCCAGCACTTCGGCCACAGCCGAATACAGTGCCAGCGGAATTTCATGGCCTAACTCGGTGTGCCGATACAAAGCGCGCGTGAGCGGCGGTGCCTCGAGTATGGGAATTTTGTGTTCGGCGGCAACGGCACGAATCCGCAAGGCCACCAGGTCGACCCCTTTGGCCACCACACGCGGGGCCCGCATTTCTTTGTCGCGGTACTGCAGCGCAACCGCAAAGTGGGTTGGATTGGTCACGATGATGTCGGCTTTGGGAACCTCGGCCATCATGCGGCGCTTGGCCATTTGTTGCTGCTGACGCCGGATCTGGGCCTTGACCTGTGGGTCGCCATCGTTTTCTTTCTGTTCCTGGCGCAGGTCTTCGCGTGACATGCGCAGTTTGTGCGCGTGACTCCAGAGCTGATATGGCACGTCGATAGCGACCACCAGCAACAAGGAACCGATGATGAGTCCGCAGGAGCGCGCAACCAGGTCCAGGGTATGGGGCAGCGCGGCGAGGACGGGCTCACTCAGCAGTGCCACGATGTTGTTCAAATTGCGCCGAATGACCCAA
>JAQSDS010000225.1 GCA_029946045.1 Rhodoferax sp. | reverse complement strand
TGGCAGCCTTGCTGACAAAGCCCTGGGCCTGCAAGGCACGGGTGCGGTCAAAGTTGGCTTGCGCATTGCGCAGCTCGGCCTGCGCCTGCGCCGCTTGGGCACGACTGAGTTGCACACCCGTCTGGGTTTCGCGGTCATCGATGGTGGCCAGCAACTGCCCTGCGCGCACCGGGTCGCCGGCCTTGACGGCCAGGGTGACCAGCCGCCCCGAGGCCTGCGCTGACACCGTACTTTGTTTAACCGGCTGCACCACGCCATCCATTTCGAAGCCGCTGCCCACGGCCTTGAGTTGCACGGCTGCCACGTTCACTTGCCTTGTGGTCTGGGCCGACACCGGGAACACAGCCAGCGACAAGAGCACAAGCACGACACGCCCAAGCTGAGCAGGTTGAATCAGAGCGCGCAATAAAAACGACTGTTGCATAAAGCTTCCTTCAAAATACTGTGCCTAGTATATTGGATACCCCCGGCAGTACACAAATCACGTAAAAAACCCCCACGAACCCTATACGCCAGCCAGCCCTCAGGACAAAGAAAAAGTGTGGGCGCATATAAATTTTGTACCCTGAAATCAGGAATGGCTGACCCAGCGCGGCACAGGTCGGAATAATTTCACGCAAGTCATTGATTTAAAAAGATTAAAAAATAATATAAGACTACGGCACGACTATTGCTTATAGCTTTGCAAACTGTGAATGCGAGGTACTCAAAATGATCAAAAAAGCCAACATCCTGGTCGTCGACGATGAAGAAGTTGTTCGACTCAGTTACGCCAGATCGCTGGCAAGCGAGCATTGCAAGGTCGAAACGGTGAGCAACGGGCAAGACGCCTTGCAAGCGATGGGACAGCGCCCCTTTGATGTGGTTCTGCTCGACCTGCTGATGCCTGGCATGAACGGCATGACGGTGCTCAGCACCATCAAGCGGCAATGGCCAGAAAGTGAAGTCATCATCATTACCGGCTACCCGGCCCTTGAAACAGCCAAGGAGGCCGTTTCTCTTGGTGCCTATGACTATCTGGCCAAACCAGCGGGACCAGACGATGTCATCAATGCAACCCAGGGCGCCATGAACCACAAGCGGTGGACGCTGCGGCGCGACCTGGTAGCGTCGAGCGCCGCCCTGCACTAATCCGGACGACCCAGTCGCCCGGTCAAGGCCTTACCGGGACAGAATCCAGTCGACCACATTCTTGATGTCATTCGCATCCTGGGATGCGATGACCTTGTGCGTCTCTTCAGTGCCGTCTTTCAGCTTGACTTTGGGCCCTTTGGTGATCGACTCCGTCACTTTGGCCTGTGCATCGGCTTTGCCTTTCCATTTTTCGGCGATGCTCTTGAATGATGCTGCTTTCTTGTCCTTATCGACGGCGTGGCACTTCAGGCAGTCACTTTTTTTAGCCAGGTGTTGGCGCCGACCGAAAATTGACCACCTAGAGGCGAAAGTGCCGCTCCAAAATTGACCAGGGTGTTCCACTAGCCTGCTGAAAATTTCAGCAGGAACAACAAGGTGATCACCATGGAAATGATAGGCAAGGTCAGGCGCATGAAATTGCGCGACAAACTCTCCAACAGCGCTATTGCAAAACTCACCGGGTTGTCACGCAACACGGTCAAGAAATGGCTCAAGGCTGCGGGCGACGTCGTGCCCAAATACAGCAGGGAGAGTCCTGCAGGCAAACTCACCGCCTTTGAGGCGACCCTGCAGCAGGCACTTAAAGCTGATGCCCAGCGCCCCAAGCACGCCAGACGCACAGCGAAGGCGCTACTGATCCAGATCCAGGCGCAGGGCTACCAGGGTGGCTATAGCGCGGTGACGGACTTCGTGCGTGCCTGGCGCGAGAGCTCTGGGAAATCTGTGACCAAGGCATTTGTGCCACTGAACTTCGAGCTCGGTGAAGCCTTCCAGTTTGACTGGAGCGATGAAGGTCTGCTGGTCGGTGGCGTGTTCTACAAGATCCAGGTCGCCCATTTGAAACTGTGCGCCAGTCGAGCCTTCTGGCTGGTGGCCTACCCCAGCCAGGGTCACGAAATGCTGTTTGATGCCCACACCCGGTCCTTCCAGGCCTTGGGTGGCGTGACACGCAGGGGCATCTACGACAACATGAAGACGGCGGTGGACAAAGTCAAAAAGGGCAAGGGCCGCATCGTCAACGCCCGCTTTGCGGCAATGTGTAGCCATTATTTATTCGACCCCGACTTTTGCAACGTGGCCTCTGGCTGGGAAAAAGGCGTGGTCGAGAAAAACGTGCAAGACAGCCGCAGGCGCATCTGGATTGAGGCAGGCACCCGGCGCTTTGGCTCATTCATCGAACTCAACGCTTGGCTGGGTGAGCGCGTGCGGGCCATCTGGTCGGATACCCAGCACCCGGTACACAAACAGTTCACCGTGGCAGAGATGCTGGAATTGGAGCGGGCGCACCTGATGTCCATGCCAGCAGTCTTTGACGGCTACGTCGAGAAGGTTGCCCGCGTGAGCAGCACCTGCCTGGTGGCGGTGGCCCGCAACCGCTACTCCGTGCCTTGTGAATGGGCAGGCCACATGGTCAGCACCCGGTTGTACCCCAACCGCGTGGAGGTAGCGGCCAACGACGCCATCGTAGCCAGTCACTCCAGAATGGCTGGTGCCGGTCAAACCACCTACGACTGGCAGCACTACATCGACCTGGTGCAACGCAAGCCCGGCGCACTGAGAAACGGCGCGCCGTTTCTGGACCTGCCCGCACCGCTGCTTCGTCTGCGCCAATCGTTGTTACGTCATGCGGGCGGGGATCGGCTCATGGCTGAGGTACTGGCGGTGGTGCCGCAAGCAGGTCTTGAGGCGCTGTTGGTGGCTGTGGATCTGGTGCTCGAAGGCGCCACACCCAGCGGCAGCATCAGCATCGAACATGTACGCAACGTGTTGGCGCGGCTCAATGCGCCAGAACAACCCGAACGGGCAGAAACGGCCTTGACGCTCACCGACGCTCCAAAGGCTGATACGGCACGCTATGACCGTCTTCGCCCGACCCATCAGGATGCGCTGGAGGTGAACCATGCGTAGCAGCACCCCTATTGAGAAAGAACGTGACGTGCCAGCAGAACTCAAGGCGCTACGCTTGCACGGCATGGCCGGAGCTTGGGGTGAGTTGATGGCGCAAGGTGGTGGCGCCACCCTTGATGCATCGCGTTGGCTGATTGAACATTTGCTGCAGGCAGAAGACGTTGACCGGCACATGCGCTCGATTGCCCACCAGATGAAGGCCGCACGTTTCCCGGTACATCGGGACTTGGCTGGGTTTGACTTCGAGGTCTCACAGGTTGACAAAGCCCTGGTCCAAAAACTGGCCGATCTGTCATTCACTGAAGATGCTCAGAACGCCGTGCTGATTGGCGGACCGGGAACCGGCAAGACCCACTTGGCCACCGCACTGGGCATCTCGGGGCTGACGCGTCACGGCAAGCGGGTGCGGTTTTATTCCACGGTGGATCTGGTCAATGCCTTGGAGCAGGAGAAGGCCCAAGGCAAGGCCGGTCGCATTGCCCTGAGCCTGATGCGCCTGGATTTGGTTGTTCTCGATGAGTTGGGGTACTTGCCATTCAGTCAGGCCGGTGGTGCCCTGCTGTTTCACTTGCTCTCCAAGCTGTACGAACACACCAGCGTGTTGATCACGACCAACCTGATGTTTGCCGAATGGTCCAGTGTGTTTGGGGATGCCAAGATGACGACGGCCTTGTTGGACCGGCTCACCCACCATTGCCATATTGTGGAGACCGGCAATGAGTCTTACCGGTTTCGGCACAGCTCCAAAGAAGCCAAGGGACGCATCAAGTCCAGGGAGCAGTCCAGAAAGGACGCCACACGCCAGGCACCACCGATAACTGAAGACGAAGACCCGTTCTGAAATCAGCTGAGGCAGGGGAAAGCAGCTTCGGGCTTCGCCCTACGCAGCTTTCCCCATTAAAGATCAATCCAAGAATTCCAATTCAAAGGGGAGGGAAAACGCAGACTACCCGCTATAGTTATCCACAGTTGGCATTCAAACTGCCAGCTTTAGCCCCTGGTCAAAATTCAATCGGCACGGGTGGTCAATATTGAATCGGCGCCGACA
>JAQSDS010000224.1 GCA_029946045.1 Rhodoferax sp. | reverse complement strand
AAGACCGCTCAAGTGCTGCTGGCCGTCGGTGCTTCAAGTGCCATTGTTCTTCCCGTGGCCTATGTCTTCCGGCGCACCCGCAAGCTCAGAGACGAACGCAATGATTTGCACGGTTCGGCGCATTGGGCGGGTCCAGAGGAAATTGAAGCTGCCGGGATTTTGCCAAGGCTGGACAACGTTGGCGGAGTCATGCTGGGCGCGGTTGATATCCCCTTCAAAAAGTCCGGCTTCAACCCGTTCGGACCCAAAGTAAAAACGGTGTACCTGCGTCATAACGGGCCGGAACACATTCTGGTCTTCGCACCGACTCGTTCGGGCAAAGGTGTTGGCATCGTGATACCGACACTGTTGTCCTGGTCAGAATCCGTTCTGGTGCACGACATCAAAGGGGAAAACTGGGCTCTGACCTCAGGTTTTCGTGAAAAAGCTTTGAAGCAACGCTGCCTGCGGTTTTCGCCATCAGAGATGGATTCGGCACGTTTCAATCCCCTGTCTGAAATCCGGCTTGACGACAACCTGGTGAAGGACGTGCAAAACGTCTCCACCATGATTGTGGACCCCGACGGCAAAGGCATGCAAGACCATTGGGCTAAAACCGGCTTTGACCTCATGACCGGCGTCATTATTTTTGTATTGGTGTCCGACGAGCTGGAAGACTCACAACGGAATTTGTCGACCGTGCAGGCCATTTTGTCCGACGGCGGGCCGGTGCGTGAACTGGCTGAACGCCTGGCTGCGGACAAAGAAACTGAGTCCGGCGAAAAAACCAAGATCGCCGAGGGATTCAAAGCCGTGATGGAATACATCCGGGACACGGGCTACGAAAAAATCAGTGCGGGCCACTGTACCGATGTGGAACTGGTCGCCTGGAAAACCGCATCGCAAGCGGCCCAGTCGTTTCTGAACAAGGCATCCAATGAGGCCTCTGGCGTGCTGTCCACCGCCCTGTCGTTCCTATCGCTCTATCGGGATCCGATTGTGGCGGCCAACACCAGTGTCTCGGACTTCACCATCGAGTCACTGATGCAACGCAGAACCAGCTTGTACCTGGTTGTTCCCCCCTCCGATAAAGATCGTCTAAAACCACTTTTAAGGCTGGTCATCAACCAGGTGGTACGGCGTTTGACAGAAAAAATGGAGTTTGATGAAACCGGCGCATCCCGATCCCGGTTCCCGCACAAGATGTTGCTGCTGATTGACGAGTTTCCCGCCCTAGGGAAACTGGAAATTTTTGAGGAAGCCCTGGCGTTTATCGCGGGCTACGGCCTCAAGGCCCTGTTGATCACGCAAGACCTGTCCCAGCTGACCAAAGCCTATTCGCGGGATGAGTCCATCCTGTCGAACTGCCACATTCGAATTGCCTTCGCACCCAACAAAATCGAAACGGCTGAACTGCTCTCCAAAATGAGTGGCGCCTCCACAGTGGCCCACACCCAAAGAAATTTCTCGGGCTCACGCCTGAGCGTGGTGTTGAACCATGTCAGCACGAATGAGCAATTGAGCCAGCGCTCGCTGCTGACCCCGGATGAAACCATGCGGCTCCCACCGGCGGATGAATTGGTGTTTGTGGCCGGTCACGCG
This sequence comes from Rhodoferax sp., assembly GCA_029946045.1. Classification (GTDB taxonomy): domain Bacteria; phylum Pseudomonadota; class Gammaproteobacteria; order Burkholderiales; family Burkholderiaceae_C; genus Rhodoferax. Next base: position 2,513 of record JAQSDS010000224.1, on the reverse strand, counting down.
CCAATTTACTGCCAAAAAATCATTTACTACAAGGACGCAAGCCTGATTCAACGACAGGCGCTTGGCGCTGCCACCATGATTGGCAACGCCGTGATCGATGCACGCCCAAGAACCATCCAGCGCTGACTGACCAAAGTCGGGAAACCAAAGCATGAACACAAAGCAATTAAATATTACCCCGCTCTATCTGGTGCTACTTGCATTTTTTGGAATGGCGTCGTTTGCCATTGCCGCTAAGTCATTGGGGATCATTTTGAATGTCACCGACTCAATGCCTGAAATGGTTTACAAATTGGGCCATGGTGAGAGGGGAAGCATGGCTGCCTTTTGCGCGCCGATTTCACATCCGTCAATCGGGCGCGGGTCTTGCCCTGATGGCAGCATGCCCTTGATAAAACGCGTGGTGGGGGTTGCGGGTGATCGGGTGACAGCAACCGATGCAGGTATCGACATCAACGGACAACGAGTGCCGAACTCAAGGCCGCTTGACCTGGACACCAAGGGAAGTGCCCTGCCCCACCTACGTGGAGTTTTCAGACTCAAGGAGGGAGAAATCTGGGCTGCCGGCGAACATCCGAATAGTTTTGATTCGCGGTACTACGGACCTGTGAAATTCCAATAGAGCAAGCGCCGCAGACCTTATGGCCGCAACCCTATCAAACGGACAACCGCAATTAAGTCGTCAGGGGCAATGATTTGTTGAGGCAAAAATGGGACAGATAGCGTTGGCAAATCTTTGACCACCCCGGCGATACGCAATGCAAGGGCCACCAGCTCGGTGCAATAGAGCTTCTTGCCGTCATCATCAAGTTCTAACTGATCATCAAATGGACGCCCCAAAAGAGACTTGGCGGCGCTTTGAACGGCATCTACCGCTTCCTCAGGCAGCAGCATGACTTCCCCATCTGAAGCCTGTTCGGGACTAAAAAAGATCTCGGGCCTTTCAAGCCTTGTGCCGGATCCAGGCATGGCACTTTCAATGTAGATTGGACCTTCAGGTATCAGTTGCACGGCAATGCCAACGTGGCTCCACCGACCCCCGCCCTGCCAAAACAGGATCGCTTGGGTGATGGGGTCATTGTCTAGCCCGCGCCGTGCAACCACCGCACCTGGCCGAACTGCTGCGATTGCACGATCTCTCCAAGTCTGTGGCTCGGCGTGAACAGGAATCGCCAACACCATGAATACCGTGGCCACCACCATACTGCCTATGTGCGTCATCGCGAAGAATAACCAGTATTTGTCGGTCCTTCGTTCGTTTTCATCATAAAAATAATCAATCAATAATCAACATATTCGATGAACTGAACAAATCAGAATTCAAAACACAAGTGATAACTTTTACAGAAATCGATAATTGACATATCGAAATATCTGCTTGATGACTTCGATGGATAAATACCAAAATCCAGGCAATACAAATCTACAAACCGCCAGCCATGCACCAAACCCCATGAGCGCCAGAATTGCCCCTTGTTTTTGATCCCACGCCAGAGATCCGAACCAAAACGCACCGCCCCAAACCAACACGGTGACTGCGATGCAAAGCATCCACCTTACCCAGAGAATCACTTGTCGATATTTGCATGCAGCGATATTCATGCAGCGTCTTGCTTTGATTTTAAAATCGTTTTCCATAGGATTTAAATTTATCCAATCATCAGTATTAAGTCACAGTACATTTTACTTTTAAGTCAATATATCATCAAGAGTTATTTGCCTCATTATGCAATTAATTTTATAATTGAATTTCATGATTAGTTTGTTTATCTAAAGTTACTTTCGAAAGCTCTGGGTTTCTTACTCTGATACCCATCAGCAAAGCTTCTTTTGCAACCAAATCCCGAAACGTCCACGAACCGGTGACAAAGACCTCGCCACCGTATTTTTGTGCCGCCAACAGCAGCCCGGCACGCATGGCTTGTTGGTCGTTCTCTTGCGCTAAATCGATTCGCGGTCCGCTGTCTGTCAGTCGTACCTTGCCGCTGGTGTCAAGGTACTCAATGCAGTGCTCAGGTGTGATCCTGAGCTGGGCCGTTCGGATGTTGAAGTCGTCTGAACGTGCCGCACCCCTAATGCTGTTTTGCTGGCTTATTGGTAAGACGGTATGACCAAGGTCTTCCCCCTCGATGCCGCCCTTGTGTCTGTTTTGTTCACGTTGTGCGCGGTAGCGAAGCCCGCGAAGTGCCGAAATTGCCGCTTGGTTGCCCAGCGCAGCCTGCCTCTCCAACCACGGCAGCCATTCCATAGCGTTCGCATGGGTGAGGGCCAGGCGCTCACATCTTTGCCGGTCTGCCAAGTCTTCCATCGCTGCTGTGCGCTTGGCTGCCCACAGTGACCGTGCGACCTGGTTGCCATATTGATTTTGCAGATTGGCCACTGTCCCGGCTTTTGCGACGGCAAGCTGTTTGAGCAGGTCTGATTTCTCAGATTGATGCAGCGCCCGCATGTCCAATCGTGCAGCTTTGCGACTGTCTTTCGCCGTGTACTTTTCTGATTTGTATTGCGCAAAA
>JAQSDS010000223.1 GCA_029946045.1 Rhodoferax sp. | reverse complement strand
CCCGACCAGTCAGCCGGCGCCAGATTCAGGCCCAGGGAAAAAGTCAAGGCGGCCGGCGTTTGGCTACCCCGCACGGTACCGCTGTGCCACTGCCGCCCCATGCGGCCTCGCCCGGCTATCTGCTGCTCGGCCACCAGCAACACGGGATCGGGGCGGCCCGCGCGGGCGCGGCGCATCAGCTCGGAGTTGGTCGAGTCGAGTTCTGGCAAGACCTCCACGGTAAAACCTGGCAGCGCGGGGGCCACCGCTTCCCAGATGGCCTCGGCAGGCCAGCGCAAGGCTTGAGCGGGTGTGGCGGCCATGGCCTAGCGCCGCTTCGGTGCCAGCAGGGTGCCCCGGCAGCTTGCTGCGCCGCACCAGCAGGGGTACTCGGCCTTGAGCTTTTTGGTGTAGCGCTCCTCGATGATCAGGCCGTAGTCGTAATTGAGTTCTTCACCGGCGGCAATGTCGCGCAGTGCCTTGATGAAAATACGGCCGTCCTGCTCATCAGCCTCGCAATTGGGGTCGCAGGCATGGTTGATCCAGCGCGACGAATTACCGCCATACAGGGCGTCGATGACGCGGGTTTCGTCAATATGAAAATAAAACGTGTGGTTGGGGTTCTGCGGGTCATGCGGATGCCGGACCTGGGCTTCGTCCCAGCTGATGATCTCGCCAACATATTCGATCAAAGTGTCGCCAGCTGCAATGTCCTGCGCGGCATACACACCCTTGCCATGAATGCCGGAGCGACGGACCTGGAGTCTGCGGGGATTTGTGGACGATTTTTTTTGCACGCTAAAAAATTTGGTATCGTGAACTCGTATGGGTGCGCGTGTGCGCACCTGCCTGTATGCGCCCGCCCGTGCGAGCGCGAGAAAGTGGATTGTAGTCAGATGAAAACATTGATCATTGCTGAAAAACCTTCGGTCGCCCAAGACATCGTGCGCGCCCTGACCCCGGTGTCGGGCAAGTTTGAGAAGCACGACGAACATTTTGAAAACGACACCCATGTGGTGACCAGCGCGGTCGGCCATCTGGTGGAGATCCAGGCCCCCGAAGCCTTTGACGTGAAGCGCGGCAAGTGGAGTTTTGCCCACCTGCCGGTCATTCCGCCGCACTTCGACCTCAAACCCGTGGACAAAACCAAAACCCGGCTCAACGCCGTGGTCAAGCAGGCCAAGCGCAAGGACGTGGGCCAGCTCATCAATGCCTGCGACGCCGGGCGCGAGGGTGAACTGATCTTCCGGCTCATCGAGCAGTACGCCGGTGGCGCGAAACCGCTGGGCAAACCCGTGCAGCGCCTGTGGCTGCAAAGCATGACGCCGCAAGCCATTCGCGACGGTTTTCAACACCTGCGCAGCAACCAGCAAATGCAGCCGCTGGCCGACGCCGCGCGCTGCCGCAGCGAGGCCGACTGGCTGGTCGGCATCAACGGCACACGCGCCCTGACGGCCTTCAACTCGCGCGACGGTGGTTTCTTTTTAACCACCGTGGGCCGGGTGCAGACCCCGACCCTGAGCGTGGTGGTGGAGCGCGAGGAAAAAATCCGCAAATTCGTCAGCCGTGACTACTGGGAAATTCACGCCACCTTCGCCGCCCAGGCCGGTGACTACCCGGCCAAATGGTTTGACCCAACCTGGAAGCGCGCTGCAGCCAACGCAGCGGCCGGCAACGAAGAGCCGGACGCCGAACTCAAGGCCGACCGGGTCTGGAGCCAGCGCGAAGCCTTGGCCATTGCCGAGGCGGTGCGCGGCCAGCAAGCCACCGTGACGGAAGAAAGCAAACCCACCACGCAGGTGTCGCCGTTGCTGTTCGACCTGCCCAGCCTGCAGCGCGAAGCCAACGGAAAATTTGGCTTTTCAGCCAAAACCACGCTGTCGATTGCGCAAAGCCTGTACGAGCGCCACAAGGCCCTGACCTACCCGCGGACCGACTCGCGCGCGCTGCCCGAAGACTATGTGCCGGTGGTCAAACAAACCTTCGAGATGTTGGCCGACAGCGGCATGAAGCACCTGGCACCGCACGCGCTCACCGCCCTCAACAACAACTACGTGCGCCCCAGCAAACGCATTTTTGACAACGCCAAGGTCAGCGACCACTTTGCCATCATCCCGACATTGCAAGCGCCACACGGTTTGAGCGAGACCGAGCAAAAAATTTACGACCTGGTGGTGCGCCGCTTCATGGCGGTGTTTTTCCCGGCCGCCGAATACCAGATCACCACACGAATAAGCACAGCGGTCGGCCACAACTTCAAGACCGAAGGCAAGGTGCTGGTGAAACCGGGCTGGCTGGCTATTTACGGCAAGGAAGCAGCAGAAGAAAGCAAAGAAGGCGACGACAAGAACACCGGCAACCTGGTCCCCGTGGCACCAGGCGAGCGGGTCAAGGCCGAAGCGGTCGACCCCAAAGCCCTCAAAACCCGGCCGCCAGCGCGCTACACCGAAGCCACCTTGCTGGGTGCCATGGAAGGCGCCGGCAGAACCGTGGAAGACGACGAGTTGCGCGAAGCCATGCAGGAAAAAGGCCTGGGCACACCCGCCACCCGCTCCAGCATCATCGAAGGCCTGATCTCCGAGGTCTACATGTTGCGCGAAGGCCGCGAACTCATTCCCACCGCCAAAGCTTTCCAGCTGATGACGCTGCTGCGCGGGCTGGACGTGCAGGAGCTCACCAAGGCCGAGCTCACCGGCGAATGGGAGTTCAAGCTGGCGCAAATGGAGCACGGCCAGCTCAAGCGCGAAACCTTCATGGCCGAGATTGCCGCCATGACCGAGCGCATGGTCAAAAAAGCCAAGGAATACGACCGCGACACGGTGCCGGGCGACTACGCCACCTTGCACACGCCATGCCCCAACTGCGGCGGCGGCGTGAAAGAAAACTACCGCCGCTATGCATGCACCGGTGTCGATGGCAAAAGCGACGGCTGCGGCTTCTCGTTTGGCAAGACCCCGGCAGGCCGCACCTTCGAGCTGGCTGAAGTCGAGCAGTTTTTGCGCGACCGCAAGATCGGCCCCTTGAGCGGTTTCCGCTCCAAGGCGGGCTGGCCGTTCACCGCCGAAATGGTCATCAAGTTCGACGAAGAAACCAAAAATTACAAGCTGGAATTCGACTTTGGTGACGACAAGGCAGGCGAAGAGTCAGGCGAACTGATCGACTTCTCGGCGCAAACCAGCCTCGGTGCCTGCCCCAAATGCGGCGCTGGCGTGTTTGAGCATGGCAAAAATTATGTCTGCGAAAAATCGGTACCCACCGACGCCCAGGCCACACCCAGCTGCGACTTCAAAACCGGCCAGATCATCTTGCAACAACCCATCGAGCGCGAGCAATTGGTCAAGTTGCTGACCACCGGCAAGACCGATTTGCTCGACAAGTTTGTCTCCATGCGCACCCGGCGCGCGTTCAAGGCCATGCTGGCCTGGGACCCGGCTGCAGGCAAGGTGAACTTTGAATTTGCCCCCAGCAAGTTCCCGCCGCGTAAAACGGCTGGCACGCCCTTGACCAAAGCCGCCGTCGCGGCCAAAGCGGCCGGCCCGGCGAAAACTGCCGCGGGGAAAAAAAAGGCGGTGAAAGCACCGGCCAAAAAAGTGTCCAAGGCCGCCACCGCCAAAGTGCCGCGCAAAGCACCGGCCGCAGGGAGCGCAGGTTCCACGCCCAGCGCAGCCCTGGCTGCGGTGATTGGTGCCGAGCCCGTGGCGCGCGCCCAGGTCATCAAGAAACTGTGGGACTACATCAAGGCCAACAACTTGCAGGACGCCACCAACAAACGCGCCATCAACGCCGACGACAAATTGCTGGCGGTATTTGGGAAGTCGCAGGTAACGATGTTTGAGCTGGCAGGGATTGTGGGTAAGCATCTGGGCTGAGTTGACCGGCAAGCTGCCAACTTATCTTGCCGAGATCAAACCGCAGTGCTTTGCTCCGCGCGGTCACCGGCAGGGGCGGCCACCTCATACTGGGGTACCAGAAATCGGTGGCCACCCCTGCCGGTGACCACGCGATATGGTGAATTTGTGGAAGTATTGAAGGCAAATACAGGTGCATGTCACAGGCTCCAGCACGGACGCTAGCGCAGTGGCTGGCTTTGGCGGCTGACGATTTCTGGTACTCCAGTATGAGGAAGCTGG
>JAQSDS010000222.1 GCA_029946045.1 Rhodoferax sp. | reverse complement strand
GGTTTGGTAGTCGCCGTCGAGCGTGTCCATCATGACCTTGCGCAGGGCGCCGTCCTTGTCGCGTGCCAGCAGTGGATCCCAGTTGCTGCCCCACAGCAGTTTGATGACGTTCCAGCCGGCACCGCGGAAGGTGCCTTCAAGTTCCTGAATGATCTTGCCGTTGCCGCGCACCGGGCCGTCCAGGCGCTGCAGGTTGCAGTTGATGACAAACACCAGGTTGTCGAGTTTTTCGCGGGCTGCCAGGCCGATGGCTCCCAGGCTTTCCACCTCGTCCATTTCACCGTCGCCGCAGAACACCCAGACCTTGCGGTTTTCGGTGTTGGCAATGCCACGGGCGTGCAGGTATTTAAGGAAGCGCGCCTGGTAGATCGCCATCAGCGGGCCCAGACCCATGGAAACGGTAGGGAACTGCCAGAACTCGGGCATGAGCTTGGGATGCGGGTAGCTTGACAAACCCTTGCCGGCGGTTTCCTGACGGAAGTGCAGCAACTGCTCTTCGGTCAGGCGCCCTTCCATGTAGGCGCGGGCATACACACCAGGTGCCACATGGCCCTGAATGTAGAGGCAGTCGCCGCCATGGTTTTCAGATTCTGCATGCCAGAAATGGTTGAAGCCGGCGCCAAACATGTGGGCCAGCGACGCAAACGAACCAATGTGACCACCCAGATCGCCGCCATCTTCAGGGTGGTGCCGGTTGGCCTTGACGACCATGGCCATGGCGTTCCAGCGCATGTAGGCGCGCAGGCGTTCTTCGATTTCGATGTTGCCGGGGCAACGCTCTTCCTGGTCGGTCTCGATGGTATTGACATAGCCAGTGTTGGCCGAGAACGGCATGTCGATACTGCTTTGGCGCGCATGTTCCAGTAATTGTTCAAGCAAATAATGGGCACGCTCAGGGCCTTCGCTTTCAATGACGGCGCTTAAAGCGTCCATCCATTCGCGGGTTTCCTGGGTATCGGAATCTGGCGCAGAAACGCCAGATTGGTTCTCGGGTTTGACTGTCATGCTTTGTCTCCTATATGGTGCAGCATTTGAATGGTAGTGGAATTTACCACTTTGGGAACGGATTAAATTCTAACGAGTTTTCTAAAAAATTTCAAATAGCGTTATCTAATTTTGTATTATGAAATAAATAAAATCGACTGATTCTCATACACTTGAGCCATGCCGACGACAGAAAAACTGCCCTTTCCCGTGGTGTTGCCAGTCTCCCCGCTGGTCCGCCTGAAAACCTGGTGGTCGCGCCTGACACCCCAGCGCCAGGATCGATTTGCCATGCTGGCGCCGCTGGCCGCCGTGGTGCTTTTTCTGGTGGCCATCCTGTCGGCCTTTGCCTACCTGCGTCTTGAAGAAATTTCACGCGAGCGCGAGGCCATCAGCCGCGATGTGGAGTACACCCATCAGCGCCTGCGTCTGCGCCTGCTCGAACAACAAGAGCAATTGGGGCGCTTCGCCCGAGAAGTCGGCAGCCGGGAGATCAGCCACCAGGAATTCATGAACCGGGCCGAAGCTTTGATCAACCTCTACCCCGAGGTGCAGGGACTCAGCTGGATTGACGAGCGACGCCGCACCAGGGTGGACTACCGCACGGCCAATCTGCCAGCGCCACCGCAAAAGGCAGCTGAAGCCGCCGACGGCAACGCGCCTGCCGTCGACAACTTTGCACTGGCGCGCGAGTTGCTGGTACCCATTTATTCGACACCACGGGTCTCACCGGGACGCGACAGCACGCTGGAGCTGCACCTGCCGCTGATCGAAAAAGCCAAATTCAAGGGGACCCTGCTGGCGCTGTATTCAATGGATGCCATCTTCCTCTACGGCATACCCAATGAGATCAATGCCAAATACGCCATGTCCCTGCAGGATGCGCAGGGCACGTTGCTGGCCGGTTCCATCATTTCGGAAAAGCAGATCAAGCGCAAGTTGTTGCCCTGGGCCAGCCCCGTCAACTCCTATGAGATGCCGGTTTCCCCCATTGGCAATGGGCTGATTCTTCAGGGTCAGGCCTACCGCACGTCACTGGGCGTGATTGGCAGTGGCCTGTTCTGGTTGGTGATGGTGCTCAGTGCCATCACCGCCTGGCTGCTGCTGGCCAACTGGAGCCATACCCGCAGGCGCATTCGGGCACAGGAAGCCCTGGTGCAGGAAACCGCCTTTCGCCGGGCCATGGAGAACTCCATTTTGACCGGCATGCGCACCATGGACCTGCAGGGCCGCATTACCTACGTCAATGCCGCTTTTTGCCAGATGACCGGCTGGAGCGAAGCCGAACTGGTCGGTCAGACCGCACCTTTTCCGTACTGGCCTGATGAAGATATCGAGATGCTCAAGCAGCGGCTCAACGAGGAACTGTCGGGCAATATTTTGCCCAGTGGCATTCACTTTCGGGTCAAGCGCAAAGATAAAGTCATCATTGATGCCCGCCTTTATGTGTCGCCCCTGATCGACGCTTTCGGCCATCAGACCGGCTGGATGACCTCGATGATCGACATCACCGAGCCGACCCGGGTGCGCGAGCAGTTGGCCGCGTCCTACGAACGCTTCACCACGGTGCTGGAAGCGCTGGACGCCTCCATTTCTGTTGCCCCCATGGGCAGCAACGAGCTGCTGTTTGCCAACAAACTCTACCGCCAGTGGTTTGGCACCCAGGCCGACGGGCACGTCCAACTGGTCGCCGAGGCAGGCGTGCCAACGCCCGTCGCCAGTGATGAAACCCAGGACGAGGTGGATGCTTTTGCCGGTTTGCCCACCGACCAACTTGCTGACAAGGAGGCCGAAAGTGCCGAAATTTATCTGGGCACCATGGGCCGCTGGCTGGAGGTACGCACCCGCTACCTGAGCTGGGTTGATGGCCGTCTGGCGCAAATGGTGATTGCCACCGACATCTCAGCCCGGCGCAATGCCGAAGAACAAGCGCAAGTGCAAGCCGAGCGTGCCCAAACCGCCAGCCGACTCATCACCATGGGTGAAATGGCCTCCAGCGTGGCCCACGAACTCAACCAGCCGCTCACCGCCATCAACAACTACTGTCATGGCATGGTGTCGCGCATCAAGAGCAAACACATCAGTGAAGAAGAATTGCTTGGTGCCCTCGAAAAAACGGCCAAGCAAGCGCACCGGGCTGGCCAAATCATCCACCACATCCGTTCCTTTGTGAAACGCAGCGAACCCAACCGCACCCTGGCCAATGTGACCACGATGGTCACGGAGGCGGTGGAACTGGCAGAAATTGAATTGCGCCGGCGCAACGTCAAACTCAACCAATACCTGGTGCCAAAACTGCCCGCCGTTCTGGTAGACCCGATTTTGATCGAGCAAGTCTTGCTCAACCTGCTGAAAAACGCCGCCGAATCGGTCGATGCGGCGCAACGCCCGACCGCGCAGCGACTGATCAAACTTACCGTGGCGCAAGCCTATGTCAACGACAAGCCGGTGATCGAGTTCAAGGTCGTCGATTCAGGCCTGGGCATTTCACCTGACATGATGGAACACCTGTACGAAGCTTTTTATTCCACCAAGGCCGAGGGCATGGGCATCGGGCTGAGTTTGTGTCGCTCCATCGTGGAATCACACATGGGCCGAATGAAAGCAGAGAACCTTTACAATGGCGCGACCGTGACGGGTTGCTGCTTCACCTTCTGGATCCCCGTAGCCGAGCCCGTGCCGACAGCGCCCACAAAGCGTTTTGCCCAACCTACATTGCAGATATCACCATGAGTTTGATTCCCAAAAAAGGCACTGTGTATGTCGTCGACGACGACGAAGCCGTGCGCGATTCATTGCAATGGCTGCTGGAGGGCAAAGACTACCGCGTACGCTGCTTTGATTCCGCCGAGTCCTTTCTAAGCCGCTTTGATGCGCGCGAGGTCGCCTGCCTCATTGTGGACATCCGCATGGGCGGCATGACCGGCCTGGAGCTGCAAAACCGGCTGATCGAAAGTGCTTCACCGCTGCCGCTGGCGTTCATTACCGGCCACGGCGACGTTCCCATGGCGGTCGACACCATGAAAAAAGGGGCCATGGACTTTATCCAGAAGCCCTTTAACGAACAGCAGTTGGTGCCTCTGGTCGAGCGCATGCTGGAACAGGCCAAAGATTCGTTTGCCGAG
>JAQSDS010000221.1 GCA_029946045.1 Rhodoferax sp. | reverse complement strand
AAGGGCCCGCTCAACCCCTACGCCCTGCGCACCCTGCGTGAGCGCCTGGACGTGCCGATGCTGGTGGACGCCGGCTTGGGTTTGCCGTCACATGCCTGCCAGGTCATGGAATGGGGGTTTGATGGCGTGCTGCTTAACACCGCTGTGGCGCTGGCGCAGGACCCGGTGCGTATGGCGGGCGCCTTTGCCCAAGCCACCCAGGCCGGTCGCGCCGCCTTTTTGTCAGGGGTGATGCCCGAGCACGACAGTGCCCAAGCCAGTACACCGGTACTGGGTACACCGTTCTGGCATCAGGCCTGAACGCACGGCGAACCGCTGCAAACGCGCTTGGACTACAACGATGTCACCACTCAATGCAATTGACACCCTGGCCCGCGAGATCGTGCGCCTGCACAGCCAGCTCGCGCTGCAAGCCGAGCCGCTGGAACGGCTGCAGATGCACCTGGCTATGCTGCCCACAGCCATCGCCGACCCCGTCGGGCAGGCGGTCTACACCGCCTGCCGCGCGCTCGACTTCATCGATGCCGATGCGCACGTTGTGGCCACCGCCTGGCAAGCGCAAAGCGAACGCAGCGGCCAGTGTGATACCAGCGCCTGGCCCACCGACCCGCAAGACTTTGGTTTGAATGTCAAGGTCCATGAATCAAACACCATCGCGGCGAGGGTGCCGCTCCCACAAGCAAGCTTTGCCCCCTGCCCGCATCGGCTGGGGCTGTACGCGGTGCTTCCCGATGCGGCCTGGGTTGGGCGCATGGCGCGGGCCGAGGTGCCCACGGTGCAACTGCGCTTCAAGTCAGACGACCATGGCGCCATCACGCGTGAGGTAGAGGCTGCCGTGCAGGCGGTGCAAGGGACGGGCGCGTTGCTGTTCATCAACGACCATTGGCAAGCGGCGATTGCGGCAGGAGCCTATGGTGTGCATCTGGGCCAGGAAGACCTGAAGGAGCTGGGCGGTGCTGACTTAAACGCCATTCGCGCTGCCGGCCTGCGCCTGGGGGTCAGCAGCCACGGCTATGCCGAGATGCTGCGCGCCGCAGCCGTTCGGCCCAGCTACATCGCCATGGGGGCCGTTTACGCCACCACACTCAAGCGCATGGCGACACCGCCGCAGGGCCCGGCGCGCCTGCAGGTGTATGCGGCGCTGCTGCGTGACACCCCCACCGTTGCCATTGGCGGCATTGACGCGGCGCGGCTGCCCGAGGTGCTGGCCAGTGGTGTGGGTTCGGTGGCCGTGGTGCGGGCGCTGGTGGCAGCGGATGAGCCCGAGGCCCAGGTGGCGGCGCTACAGGCGATGTTTTAAAGATCGAGCAATGGCATCGGCCGCGGCGCAAATCCGTGGTTCAACGGGCCCTCCCCCTGACCGGTTTTGACCGAGGCCCCGGCCTGCAAGGCGCGGCGCACAAAGTCACGCGCAGCTTGCACGGCCTCAGGCAAGCTGGCGCCCAGCGCCAGATGCGCGGCGATGGCACTGGACAGCGTGCAGCCGGTGCCGTGGGTGTTGGCGGTGCTGATGCGCGGGGCCTGCAGCCACAGCGGTTCGGCGGCAGCCTGCAGCAGCAAGTCGGTGACCACCTCACCCGCCAGATGCCCACCCTTGAGCAACACGGCACGGGCGCCGCGCGCCAGCAATTCAGCGGCTGCCAGCGCCATGTCCTGGACACTGGCCAGCGGCCGCCCGACCAGCAGCGCGGCTTCGTCGAGGTTGGGCGTGATCAGCGCCGCGCGCGGAAACAGTTCGGCCACCAGCACGGCAATGGCCGAGTCGTCGATGAGTTTGGCACCGCTGGTGGCGACCATCACCGGGTCAAACACCACGCGGCTAAGTTGGTGCCGGTCGATGGCCTGCGCCACCGTGCGCACAATGTCGGGCGAATGCAGCATGCCGACCTTGACGGCGTCGGCACCGATGTCGTCGAGCACCGCGTCAATCTGCGCGCGCAGCATGTCGGGCGGCACCGGGTGAATGGCGCGCACGCCGCAGGTGTTTTGGGCGGTCAGCGCGGTGATGGCCGTCATGCCAAAGCAGCCCAGCGCGGCAAAGGTCTTGAGGTCGGCCTGAATGCCGGCGCCACCGCCGCTGTCGGAGCCGGCAATCGACAGGACGCGCGGGTACTGGTGGATTTTCTCGATCGTCATGGTGCTTGATGTGCTTTGAAAATAGTCTGAAAAGAGTGTGCCGCTGCCTGCGGGTCTGGCGCAGAACAGATCGCACTGACCACGGCCAGGCCGTCGGCACCGGCTTGCAGCACCGCCGCCGCGTTGCCTTGATGGATGCCGCCAATGGCCACCAGCGGCAGCCTGATCAAGGTGCGCACCTGGCGCACGCCCGCCAGACCCCAGGGCGCGGCGGTGTCGGTTTTGGTGGGCGTGGCGTAAACCGGGCTGATGCCCAGGTAGTCCACCGGCTGGCTGGCGGCACGCGCCACGTCGCCCAGGTTTTCTACCGACAGGCCAATGAACACCTCGGGCTGCAGCAGTTGCCGCGCCCGCGCCACTGGCATGTCGGACTGCCCCAGGTGCACGCCGTGCGCACCGCAAGCCAAGGCCACATCCAGCCGGTCGTTGATGACCAGCGGCACGTTAAACGGTGCCAAGATATCTTTCATGGCCAGCGCCAGCGCCACGAAGTCGCGCGTGGCCAGCGCTTTTTCGCGCAACTGGACACAACTGACACCGCCCTGCACGGCGGCCAGAACTACATCAGCCAAGGTGCGGCCGCGCAGACTGGTCTGGTCGGTGACCAGGTAGAGGCGCAGTGCCTCAGCTAATGAAAACCGCATTGTTTTACGCGCTGACGGTGAGCTTGAGGCGGCTTAAAAACGTGGCTTCGTCGAGCAGCTGCAATTGGTCGAGCAAGGCGATTTGCAGGCTGCCCACGCCCTGGCCCTGGGCCTGCACCGCCTGGGTGGCCACTTCGCCGACCACCCCCAGGTAGGCCATGGCCGCCACGGTGGCGCGCCAGGCGTCGGGCTGGACCGCGCAAAACGCGCCCACCAGCGCCGTGGCCGAGCAGCCCACGCCGGTGATGCGCGTCATCCATTCATGGCCGTTGGCCAGGCTGGCCTGGCGACCACTGGCATCAAACACCTGGTCCAGCGGGCCGCTGACGCACACCACGCCGCTGCTGCGCGCAGCCAGGTCACGCGCAGCCTGCAGCGCATCGGCCACGGCAGCGCTGCTGTCGACACCGCGGGTTTGCGCGGCCATGCCGGCCACGCTCATGATTTCCGAGGCGTTGCCGCGAATGACCGTGGGCATGGCCTGGCGCAGGATGGCCTGAATGCTGTCGTTGCGGTAGGGAGTGGCACCGGCGCCCACCGGGTCGAGCACGGTGGGAATGCCGCGCGCCGTGGCCACGTCCAGCGCCTGACACATGCTGTTGATCCAGTAGGGTTCGAGCGTGCCGATGTTGAGCACCAAGGCCTGGGCGAGTGCCGCCATGTCGGCCACCTCTTCGTGGGCGTGCGCCATCACTGGTGAGGCCCCCACGGCCAGCAGCACATTGGCATTGAAGTTCATCACCACCAGGTTGGTGATGCTGTGCACCAACGGGCGCTGCGCGCGCACCGCCAACACATCAGCCCAGAGATCGGAAGGTAAAAGTGGTTGGGCCATGACAGATTCCATCAAGTGATCCGGGGCCGCTCAGCACAACGGTGTTGTGAATGCTTTCCTACGCTGGCACGACCCAGATCAGGTTCAAAGAGTTTTTCTCAGCCACCCGACCGGGCGGCACCTCTAGCGCTGTGAATTATGACGGATGTACGCGGCTGGGCAGGCAAGCGAGTCTGGGCCTAGGGCGTGCGCCTGACAACATGGGCACGCAACCAGGCGGCGAAGGCGTCTTCGGACACCTCGCCCGAGGCGACGGCGAGCATGGTGAAGGTGGCCTCTGCTTGCGTGCACTGCAAGCGCCAACCGTTCAGAATCAAAAAAAGGCCGACAACCAAAAAACGCAGCGCGCTTGTTGCCATCGACAAACGCAGGGTCCTTGGCCAAACCAACGCCTTAACTGGCTGCCAGTACTGCCGCATCAGGGGGCTGCGGTGGGACAGCGCACCAAAGCCGCCAATGCCGGCCAGCACGCCTTCGCGCCTGGTTGTTTTGGCGAGCGGCCTGGGA
>JAQSDS010000220.1 GCA_029946045.1 Rhodoferax sp. | reverse complement strand
ACGGTACCTTGCGGTACGCCTGATTTCGAGTCAGGTACATTCGGCCACTCTGCCATCTCTCCGCGAAGCCGCGAATTGTACAGTGCCAACTAGCCTGGTTTGGCTTCCTTGGCCATTTGCAGGGCTTGCAAAGCGGCCGCAACGTCAGATTCTGCGACGTCCGGGCCTTTTTCCAGCGCCACCGGGCCGCTGTGCAAGGCGCTGATGCCCGCTGTCTGTAGCGTGGCAATGGTTTGCCCGGCCACCTTGGGCGATGCAAAGGCGCCGCTTTGGAGCAGCAGACGGCCGTTGGCGTCCAGCAGCTTGAAGTAAAACTGGCCGTCGCTTTCACGGTATTGCTTGAATACAGGCAGCGCCAATTTCACCGTTTTGGCGCTGGCGCTGGCTTGGGTCGGCAAGGGCCGCAAACCCACAGCATGGCGCAGCTGTCCCATGAACGGCGTGGCAATCGTGCGGGCTTTGGCTGCGCCTGTTTGCAGGATGGCTTCAATTTTGGCCGGGTTGTCGATCAGGGCCTGGTAGGCGGCCCGCATAGGCGCAATTTCCTGGTCAATGCGCTCAAAAACGAGGTGTTTGGCGTCGGCCCAGGAAATACCAGCGGCATAGGCCTGGCGCAGGGCCTGGGTTTCTTCTGTGCTGGCAAAGGCCTGGTAAATCTGGAACAGGGTGGAGCCTTCGACTGCCTTGGGTTCGCCTGGCGCACTGGAGTCGGTCACGATGCTGCCAATGAGTTTCTTGAGCTGCTCGCGCGGGGCAAACAGCGGGATGGTGTTGTCGTAGCTCTTGCTCATCTTGCGACCGTCAAGGCCGGGCAGGGTGGCAACATGGTCTTCAATGACCGCTTCGGGAGCCACAAAATGGTCGCCATAACGGTGGTTGAAGCTGTGCGCCATGTCGCGCGCCATTTCGATGTGCTGCACCTGGTCGCGCCCCACTGGCACCTGATGCGCGTTGAACATCAAGATGTCGGCACCCATCAGCACCGGGTACATGAACAGGCCTACATTGACATCGGCGTCGGGGTCGTTGCCAGCGGCCGCGTTTTTGTCGACGGCAGCTTTGTAGGCATGGGCGCGGTTGAGCACGCCCTTGCCCAGCACACAGCTTAAAAACCAGGTGAGTTCGGGGATTTCCGGGACGTCGGACTGGCGGTAAAACACCACCTTGTCGGGGTCCAGGCCACAGGCCAGCCAGCTGGCCGCAATCTCCAAAGTGGAACGCTGGATGCGTGCCGGTTCGTCCACCTTGATCAGGGCGTGGTAGTCGGCTAGAAAGTAAAAACTCTCGACACCAGGGCGCAAACTATGGCCCACCGACGGGCGAATCGAGCCCACGTAGTTGCCCAGATGGGGTGTGCCCGAGGTGGTGATGCCGGTCAGAAAACGTTCGATACGCATGGAAAAAATTGAATAAAAAGTCAAAAATATACGGACTGCCGCGCTGCGCTCGCAGTAGCGAAGTCTGGGTTCATGGCGTTCAGCCCACCAGCCAGGCCAGCGGGGACAACAGCAGGTTGATGAGCTGGAAGGTCAAACCCATGAGCGGGCGCAGCCATAGGTTGCTCACCACCCCGGCCAACACCAATGCCATCACGATGAAAAAGCCATAGGGCTCCACGCGCGACACCAGCACGGCCTGGCGGTAGGGCAGCAGCCCCACCAGGATGCGGCCACCATCGAGCGGCGGCAGTGGAAACAGGTTGAATACTGCCATCACCACATTGACCAGTACGCCACCTTGCGCCATTTCAATCAGAAACGGCTCGTTGATGTCGGCGCCATGAAACAGGTGCAGCAAGGCACCCCAGACCAGCGCCTGAAAAAAATTGGCGCCCGGCCCGGCCAGTGCGACCCAGACCATGTCGCGCTTGGGGTTGCGCAAATTGCCAAAGCGCACCGGCACCGGTTTGGCGTAACCAAACAAAAAAGCGCCCGAGGTGGCGAAGTACAGCATCAGTGGCATCAGGATGGTGCCCACCGGGTCGATGTGCGGCAGCGGATTGAGCGTGACGCGGCCCATGGCATAGGCGGTGTTGTCGCCAAAGTGCTTGGCAGCATAGCCGTGCGCGGCTTCGTGCAAGGTGATGGCCAGCAATACCGGAATGGCGTAGAGACTGACGGTTTGAATCAGGTGGGCAAAGTCCATGGCGTGGGTTCTCGGGGCAGGCCGGGCTCAAAGACCCAGGGCAGCCAGTGAGCCGCGGCCTTCGCGGATGACGACGGGTTCGCCACCCGTCAGATCAACCACGGTGGTGGGCTCGCGCGGACAGGCGCCGGAGTCGATGATGGCGGCAATGCTGTTTTTGTAGTGGGCGCTGATGTCCTCGGCGTCGTTCATGGGCTCCAACTCGCCAGGTGCGATCAGTGTGGTGGCCAGCAGCGGGGTGCTGTAGAGTGCCAGCAGCTCCTGCAGCACCTTGTGGTCTGGCACGCGCAGGCCAATGGTCTTGCGCGACGGGTGGCTCAGGCGGCGCGGCACCTCTTTGGTGGCTTCCAGGATGAAAGTGTAGGCACCCGGGGTGGCCGCCTTGATGAGCCGGTACTGCTGGTTGTCCACCTTGGCGTAGTTGGACAGCTCCGACAAGTCGCGGCACAGCAGCGTCAGGTGGTGCTTGTCGTCCACACCACGAATGCGACGCAGCTTGTCAGCGGCGGCCTTATCGTCCAGGTGACATACCAGGGCATAGCTGGAGTCGGTGGGCACGGCCAGTACCTCGCCCTTGTCAAGCAGAGCCGTGGCCTGTTTGAGCAGACGCGGCTGCGGGTTGTCTGGGTGGATCTGAAAAATTTGCGACATGGCGCTATTGTCGCAGTCCGGTGGCTTCACGGGCGGACAACAAGGTGTTGCCCACCCCGCTGGCGGCAATCACGGCAATGCCAGCCCAGGCCAGGTGATCGGGCACATGGCGAAACACCAGCCAGCCTGACAAGGTGGCAAAGGCGATTTGCGTATAGAGGTAAGGTGTCAGCACCACGGCATTGGCGCGGTTGTAGGCGCGGATCAGCATCAGGTGGCCAAACGTACCCAAAAAACCAACCAGCACAAACCAGTACCAGTAGCTCGCCAAGGCGGCGCTGTTCCAACTGAAAAGCATGATGGGGGTCATGACCACGGCACCCACCAGGCCGGTGTAGAAGTGTGTGGTGTAGGGGTTTTCGTCGCCGCTGAGGCGGCTGGTCAGCACCTGAAACCAAGCGTACGAGGTCACCAGAAGCACTGGAAACAACAGGGCCCAGCCAAATACCTGACCGCCCGGACGCACCACCAGCAACACACCCATCAGCCCCAGCCCCATCAGCGCCCAGCGCCGTGGCGAGACATGGGTTTTGAGCGTCCAGGCAGCCATGGCGCTGGCGACCATGGGCGAGAGCATGGTCATGGCCGTGAATTCACCGACAGGCAGGTACTGCAAGCCAAAAAATGCGCAGGCGCTGGTGGTGAGCAGCAGCAGGCCCCGCAGCATCTGAAAGCGCGGATTCGGCGTGGCAAAAAGCCGGGTCTTTTGTACCGGGAAACGCAGCGCAAAGGTCACCACGGCTTGAAACAGGTAGCGAAACCACAGCAGCATCAGCAAGGGCACCAATTGGGTAGCGTGCTTGGTGATGGTGTCCAGGATGGCAAAAGAGAGCGTCGCCAGCATGATCAACAAAACACCGCCGGCCTGCCGGCTTTTCCAGAACGACATGGGCTTCAGGCCTGCGATGGGTTGGGCGCGCGCTGAATGCGATCGACTAGCAAGTCCCACACCGGTGTCAGCTGGCCCGGCAGGTCCGGCAAGGTGCCGAGATCGGTGCGGCTTTCTTCGGGACTATGAAAGTCGCTGCCGCGCGAGGCCGCCAGGCCAAATTCAAGCGCAGTGGCCGCGTAGTTGGCGCTCTCGGCTGCCGAATGGCTGCCAGTCACGACCTCAACACCTTGGCCGCCGTGGCCCTTGAACTCGGTGAACAGCGCCAGTTCTTCGTTGGCACTGAATTTATAGCGCGCCGGGTGTGCAATGACCGCCATGCCGCCGGCCTGGGTGATCCAGCGCACCGCATCTTTCAGCTTGGCCCAGCGGTGCTCGACAAAACCGGGTTTGCCTTCGGTGAGGTACTTGCGAAACACCTCGTAGGTGTCTTTGCAGACACCGGTTTCCACC